>NZ_DBHKXY010000050.1:0-1067 GCF_057315495.1 Eikenella sp. | reverse complement strand
GGGAAATCAAGAGCGACCTCAAACAGGTTAGTGACAAGTTAAACGAAAAGGCCGATAAAAAATGAGCACCCCTTACCAAGACCCGGTTGTGGAAATGCTGCGCGAAATCAGCGCCAAGCAGGATGTAACCATTGCCAAACAAGATGAAATGGATAAACGGCTGGCGGATATACAGGCCGACTGCCAACGCATTGCCCGTACCAACGGCAGTTTGGCCGGTGCGGTATCCGGCGCGGTGAGCGGCGGCGTGGTGGCCACCGGCATTGCCTTTATCCGCGCTAAATTCGGTTTTTGAAGGATTTGAGAAATGGCCCACCCGAAAGAAACCCGCGACCGCCTGCGCCAACTCTATGTATCCGGTAATCAAACGCTGGAAACGGCGGCAATCATGTGCGGCACCACGCAGGCCACAGCGCGGCGCTGGCGCGAACAGGCGCGCGAGAACGGAGACGATTGGGACAAAATGCGCGCCGCCTACACACTGGCCGGCGGCAGTATTGAGGAGCTGGGGCGGGCCACGATGGCCGGCTTCTTGCAGCAATACAACTCAACGATGGAGCTGCTGCAGCAGGACGGCGACCTGGGCCCTGCGGAAAAGGTCAAGCTGCTGGCCAGCCTGGCCGATGCCTATAACAAGACCGTGGCGGCCAACGCCAGAATCCTGCCGGAAACCAGCAAGCTGGCCACCGCGCTGGAAGTGGTGGAATTGCTGGTGCAGTTTGTATCGGAAAAACACCCCAAACAACTGGGCGCACTGGCAGAGGTGCTGGAGCCGTTTGGGGCGGTGGTGGAGAAGAGGTTTGGTTAGTTGAATAGGCCGGGAATACCGAGGGTAGAGATAAGTTTCGGTAGGTTTTGCACACCCACATCCAGTAACTTGGTGATGAGGTGTTTGATGCCAACATCGCCGTATTCGGCCAATTTTTCCTGTAATTTGGCTTTTTCGGCTTCGGGTAAGTCGGATTGATTCAGTTTATCGGCTAACAGGGCTTTTAACTCACTTAGTGTATCGGCATGGATTTTGACGGTTTGTACTCCGAGAATAGCTGCTAGTCCACCATCATCTC
>NZ_DBHKXY010000049.1:0-9237 GCF_057315495.1 Eikenella sp. | reverse complement strand
TGAAATCACAGACGCGAAAGACGTCCACATCATCCGCGAAGAATTGGGCGAAACCCTAATCGGCTGCATCGATGTGGCGACAGGCCGTCAGTTTACCGAAGCCGAATTGGACGAAATCGGCAAACAATACGGCATCCGCCGTCCCGAAACGCTGAAAAACATCACGTTCGGGGAGCTGAAAGGTCGTCTGAAAAACGTGGAACACGAAGGCTTTATGGTATTTGATGCGCAAAACGGCGAAATGCTGTTCAAGCTCAAATCACCGTATTACCTGATTTCCAAGTTTCTAGGGCGAAGCAACGAAAGCAACATCGGACGCAAGCTCGACAAACGCCACGTCGATGAAGAGTTTTACCCCTTAATCGACCACATCCACGAGTATCGCGAAGCGTTCAACGCTATGCCGGAACTGGATAAGATTGCGTTTATTCAAGCATTCTTGCGCCAGCTGTGAGAATAGCTGAGAAAGAAAAGGCTACCTGAAAACGAACGCAGTGAGTTTCTGCGAAGCTAAAGTTTCAGGTAGCCTTTTATGTGTTTACGGTTTGGAAAAATACAAACCCGTCAAACACCGCGCTCGAAGGCTTCGATTTCGCCCACCTTCGGCGCATAACCACTAGAAGTGTCGTGGCGCAGATCCAGCCAGATGTTGACCAGCGCCCAGGCGGCGGGGGCGGCGATGACGTTTTGCCCCATGCACAGCACTTGTGCGTCGTAGTTTTCCACCGAGCCGCGCAGAGTGAGCAGATCGTGTGCGGTGGCGGCACGGATACCGCGCACTTTGTTGGCGGCAATCGCGGTGCCCACGCCCGTGCCGCAAATCAGAATGGCGCGGTCGGCGCGGCCGGCGGCTACTTCCTGCGCGGCGGCAAAGGAGAGCTGCGGATAGGTGCCGTCTGGCGACGACAAATCCACCAGGCTCGCCACGCGCGGGTCGTTTTGCAGATGTGCTTTGAGTGCGTTTTTCAATTCAACGCCGTTGGCCGGCGCGGCAATCACGAGTTTCATCAATCGTTCCTTATTCTGATGTGGGAAATGCAGCCAGTATGCGCCGCTTGGCTGCTGCTTTCAAGCCGTGTTGCCTCAGTGTAATTCTGCCTCTTCCTGCCCTGCCCGAACAATTTGGTGGGAAATCGTGCCGCCACAGTATTGCGTGATCAGTATGCCCAACTCTTCCTGTGCGGCACGTAGCTCGTCGTCTCCCACTTCGGCTAATGCTTCAATCACAAACACGCAGTGGGTTGTATCTGGGCTAATGACGGTGCGTGCCACTTCACGCCAATTCCAGCGTCGGCAAATGGCGCCGGCGTTGTCTTTATAGAAAATCTCGCCCTCTGCTGGTGCCTGTGCCTCATCTTTGCCCAACACAACCACCGGCACTTCATCCGCACCGGCATAGGTTAGCTGCAGATTACCCTGCATGGCATCTAAATCTTCCCCGCCCACCGGCATGGTGTATTTGAGCGAAATATAGTTATAAATATCTACCAACGGGCTGATGCTGCCCAAGCCTTTTCCTTTAGAAACGCGCTTATATAGCGCTTCTACTGAGCTAGGATATTCTTTGGCTTTCACGCCGAATTGTCGGTATGCCTCGCGCCAGGCAGCAATTTTTGGCAACTGTGCCACAGGCTGTCCTCCGCAATTTTCTGCTACATTGTTTGCCGCCTGTTGCAATTGCGGCAGGAAAGCAGCCGCATCTGTCTTATTGTTTACCCCGCATGCCACACTAATGCCGATGCGCAAGCCGGGAAATTGGGTAAACAATTGTTTATCTGCTATAAATTTCATCTTAATTTTCCTATTCACTCAATCTTGGCTGAGAGTAGGCAGATTATACGAATAGCAGATTGGTAAGCCAATACGGCAAAGGCGATATAATCCCTGCTTTCCACGCCCGCCAAAGGCTACCTGAAACATGCCCGCTTCCCCGCCCGATATGCCGAGCAGCCCCGGCATCGCCACGCTGTTCGGCCAGCCGGTTACCGATCTGCCCGCCGATCTTTTCATCCCGCCCGATGCGCTGCAGGTGGTGCTGCACAGTTTTGAAGGCCCGCTCGATTTGCTGCTGTATCTTATCCGCAAGCAAAACATCGACGTGCTGGATATCCCCATGCTCAAAATCACCGAGCAGTATTTGGCCTATATCGCGCAAATGGACGAGCAAAACCTGGATTTGGCCGCGGAATACTTGCTGATGGCGGCCGTGCTGATCGAAATCAAATCGCGCCTACTGCTGCCCGCGCCGCCCGCTGCCGAAGATGAAGACATTGCCGACCCGCGCGCCGAATTGGTGCGCCGCCTCTTGGCCTACGAGCAAATGAAGCTCGCCGCCGTAGGGTTGGACGCGCTGCCCCGTGCCGGCCGCGATTTCGCCTGGGCGTATCTGCCGCTGGAAATCGCCACCGCCGCCAAGCTGCCGGAAGTACAGCTGGCCGACCTCACCCAAGCCTGGCTCGCCATCCTCTCCCGCTCAGGCCAGCGCCGCAGCCACACGGTGGTGCAGGAAAACGAAGCCCTCTCCGTGCGCGCCACCATGAGCCGCATCCTGCGCCGTCTGCAAGACGGCGGCTGTCGCTTTAGCCGATTGTTTGAGCCGGAGAGCGGCATAGCGCAGGTGGTGGTGTGCTTTATCGCCCTGTTGGAGCTGGTGAAGGAAGGGCTGGTACGCCTCACCCAGGAAGACGGCGCGTTTGGCGATATTTTGGTGTGCCTGCCCGGTGAGGCAGATGAAACCGCCGTGCTGCAAAGCGAAGACGATGATGCAAACTAATAGCAAGGCAGGCTGCACATGCAGCGATATGGTTTTCAGCCGGCCTTGACAAGGCCTTCTGCCAGCCAAACAATAACACCGCGCCGCCTCCTAAAGGCTACCTGAAAATAGATTGCTCCCAGTAGAAACCGCCATGCCTGTAAATCCTGCCCTCTACCGCATCATCAGCCAACACTTCCTCGACCTTCCCCATTCCCGCGCCATCGGCCTGCGCTACGAAGGCATCCGCGCCCGCCGCCCCGTGCTCAGTTTCAACTGGCAGCCCCACCTCGTTGGCCGCCACGACACCCAAATCATCCACGGCGGCACCATCACCACCTTGGTCGATATGGTTTCCGCCTGCGCGGTAACCGCCCAGCTGCCCAGCGCCGAAATCCTCGCCACTCTCGATATGCGCATCGACTACATGCACCCCGCCACTCCCGGCCGCCGCATCTACGGCCGCGCCGAATGCTACCGCCTGGCCGGCCAAGTGGCCTTCGTGCGCAGCAGCTGCTACCAAGAAGACCCTTCCGACCCCTTTGCCTTGGGCATGGCCACCTTCATGCGCACCCCGCTCACCCCCGCCGAACAAGCCAAGCTACAGGAGATGTTGCAAGCATGAGCACCCCCTTAATCCTATCTCCCAAGCTCACCGCCGAAGCCGCCGAGCTCATCCCCTACAACGGCTTCATCGGCCTGCAATGCGGCGAATCCAACGGCACGCCCCTGTTTGCCCTGCCATACAAACGTGAAAATATCGGCAACGTCTTCCTGCCCGCCCTGCACGGCGGCATGCTCGGCGGCTTCATCGAAAGCTGCGCCGTGCTCTTTCTCTACCGCCAGGCCGGCCTTGCCGAGCTGCCCAAGATGATCGATTTATCTATCGATTACCTGCGCAGCGGCAAGCCGGAAACCACCTACGCCCGCTGCACCCTCACCCGCCAAGGCAGCCGCATTGCCAACGTGGCGGTGGAAGCCTGGCAGTCTGATCCCGCCAAACCCATCGTGGTGGCGCGCTGCCACTTCCAAATGCCCGCCGCGGAATAGTTTTCCGCATCTGGTATGCGCAAAATTTCAGGTAGCCTGTTTAACGGAAAACAGGCTACCTGAGATTTTTATAATGAATGAAAAAGAATGCTACGGCGTTGGCTCGCCTTGCCATACTGTCGGTACTATCTGCGGCTCGCCGCCTTGTCTCATCCTTATTTTCATCTGCTCTATTGGGATGACGCACCAATCCCTAATCCACATACTCTCCCTCATCCTTATTCAAAAACGCATACGGCACGCCAATCAGCAACCCGCCGCCAATCCAATTGGCCACAAAAGCCACGCTACAATGGCGCAGGATATTCAAGGCCTCAAAATGCGACACGCTATCGGCAATCTGATTGAAGCCCACCAGCGCAAACGAAGCAAAGTTTGCCGCCACGTGTTCGTTGGCCAAAAATACAAACATATACACCGCCGCAAACACTGCCGCAATCTTCGCCGCCTGCTCCTTCAGCAACAGATACGCCACCACCGCCACGTTCACAAACATATTGGCAAAAATCCCCTCCGCCAGTACCAAGCCGTTTGGCCGCTCCAGCTTATGCCCCACCATATTGGCCAAATAGCCATCCGCCGAAATATGGGCAAACGCGCTGGTTTGATTGAACAGCCAGGCGGTGCAAATCGAACCGATTAAATTAAACGCCGTGCAGTAGAGCAAAATAATCAGCGCCTTTTCCCATTTGATTTTTTTTAGGAAGGTGCCGGCCGTGAGATACATCATATTGGAAGTGGTGAGCTCTGCATTGAGAAACAGGATATACACTAGCCCCCACGAGAAGAAAAACGGGAAAGCAAACCGCCCCAGCGAAGGGTGCACCGTATTGAGCACATCCGCCGCAATTACGCCTGTGGCCGGCGTGAGCGTGAGCAGCATGCCGGCAATCAGCGAACGCAGCGCATACTTTGCCTTGCTGTGCTCAAACAGCCACGCTTTCTTGTGGCAGGCCTGCTCGATTTTTTCCACAAATACGGATTGCGCCATAGCGGTTCCCTTTTCAAATTGGATCGCTTTTAAATTATGATTTGTATGTTTCAGGTAGCCCTGGCTAACGCCGGCATAGGCTACCTGAAAACTTCTCTGGTGCCGGTGTCGGCATTGCTCTGTCGGCTTATCGAGTTGCTGCGGTGTAGCCTATCCGTTTTAGCTGCCTCAGGCAAGCACGGCAGGCTACCTGAAAGCGGCGGCTTCAACACAGTCCAAACAAAGCGGAAACACCCCTCGAGCACCTATTCAAACATTTCCTGCCATTTCACCAACTGTTCGGCAAACGGCCACTCCACGCTGTCGAGCAGGTTTTTGGTAATCAGCCCCAATTCGGTGTCGCCTTCGATTTGCAGTTTGCGGTTGAAAAACAGGGTATCGGGGTCTTCTTCGCGCAGCATCATGCGCAAGAAATCCATACCGTTGGAGGCAAGCCGCAAATCGGGCGTGCCTTCGAAGCGGCGGTCGAGGAAGCGTTCGCTATCGGCGGTAAAGCGCACGGTAATGCCGGCATCGAGCACGTCGATTTCGAAGGTGCGGCCGTCAAACAGGCTCATGTCGGCAGGCAAGAGGCCGCGCTTGAGCATGAGGTTGAGGGTTTTAACCAGCGCGAAACGCGGCGGCAGGGCGGGCAGGCGGCGACCGATTTGGGCGCACCATTGCGGCAGGGTGATGTCGGGCAGGGGCATGATGATTTCCTTTCAGGCGGCGTTGGTGCCGTAGGCTTTGCGGTGGGCTTCCACGGCTTCGATGCCGGGTTTACCCAGCCAGTAGCCGTCCACGGGTGTGCCGGTGGATAGGCGGGCGAGTTCGGGCAGGGCTTCGTCTAGGGTGGTTTGGCCGTCGAGCACGGCGCGGTGCAGTTCGATGATGCGCGGCATGTCGGTGAGCTGGGGCGAGAGGCGCAGGATGTTTACGCCGATGGCGGCCATGTCGGCATGGTGCGGCAGCAGGCATTGGCTGCCGTAGGACATGGTTTGGATGCCGTTGATGGTGAGGAACGGCTGGCCTTCGCGGGTGTTCATGGTGAGGCCGTGTTCGTGGTCGAGGCAGCGGAATTCGCAGCTGTCTTTGTTTAGGTTGTAGTGCCGCGCGGTGAAGCAGCGGGACGAATAGGCCAAGGGGATTTTGCCCCAGGCGAAGATTTCGGTTTCGAGGCCGTCTGAAAGGCGGGCGATGTCGGACACTTTGTCGCGGGCGAGTTCGGCGGGGGCGACCCAGCGGTATGCGCCGAGGCTTTGGAAGAGTTGCAGGGTGGCTTCGTTGTAGATGTTGAGGCTGGCGCCGGCCACGAAGGGGATACCGTGTTCGCGGGCGAGTTTGACCGCGCCCATGTCGTTGGCTTCGATTTTAAATTGGGTTTGGCCGGTGATTTTGCGCAGGCGTTTGAGGTCGGATTCGCTTTCGAGCAGCACTTGGGAGGAAAGGATGATTTCCTTGCCGCTGTCGGCGAGGTCTTGGGCGAGGCCGAACCAGTCGTCGAAACGCATTTTCTGGCGGCGGGAGCAGACGGTTTCGCCCAGATAGATGGTGTCGAGCGGGCTGTCGAGCATTTGGACGTAGAATTCGAGCAGGGTTTCTTTCTGCCAGAAGAATTGGATGGGGGCGAGGGAGAGTTTCATGGGTGTTCCTTTGTTTTTTGTCTTTTCAGACGGCCTGGGGGCTACCTGAAAATCGTTTGGGCAAAGCGGGCAATGTTTTTCCGGTTTACGGCCTGCAATACAACGACGGCTTCGTTTTCTAAAAAATCGGCGGCGGAATCATCGGCATAGGTTTGATTGAGGCGGCATAAATCGTAGAAGGTAAAAACAAACTCTTGCCCGTTGATATGCAATGGAAAATCCAACAGGCAACCTTTGCTCTCGGCTTCAAATTCGGCCAGGTCATCAAACCATTCCGGAAAGGTGATGTGCATAGGATTCCTTTTCAGACGGCCTTATTGTGTTCGGTTTCGGCGGCGTAGATATATTGCATCAGCGTTTCGATAAAAGCGGCCAAATCGCGCTGCCACGAGTGGCGGTTGGTTTTGGTGAAATACAGCGATATTTCAGGCTTTTCCATTAAGTAGCAGCCGAAGCTGGCATACAGCGGTACGAGGCCGGTGTCGTGGGCGTTGTGGAAGGCGATGGTCAGCGGCAGCGTGAAATAAGGGTGCGCAAGCGTCCACACGGCGGGGAAGGCAGGGGTATCTTCTTCGACAGCCACGGTCAGGTCGTGTTTGTATAGGGCGTTGCGCAGGTCTTCGATGTATTTTTTCATGCTCTTATTTTTTGCGCTGTTTTTCAGGTAGCCTTTCAGACGGCTTTGAGGCTACCTGAAATTATTCCACCGCATAGCGCAGAATGGTTTTGAGTTTTTCCGGCGCGGTTCGGTTGGCGTTGTTCAGATAAATTTCGCGGTGCGTATCGCCGCTGCGCCGCAGACCGTGTTCTTGGCAGAAGTTATCCATTTTGGCAAACGAAGCGGGCTCATCATCAAACCTGCCAACGTGCAGGATGCTCACGCTTTTGCCGTCGGCCATGCGCTCGAAGCGTACTTCTTCATACAGCGGATTGGGTTTCTTAATGCGCGTTTTGGCCAGCGCGTCCTGCCACATTTCGGGCGTGATGAAATCGGGCTGGGCAATCATGATGGTGTAGGCCAGATTGTCTTTATCCAACTTGTCCGCACCCGCCGTTTTTTGCCGCCAAACGCCTTCCAGCGGGTAAACGGCAAAATCATCAACGGCCTGCCCGGTTGCGGATTTTTTGTAGTTCATCTTCACGGCATAGGCGAGGCTGTACAGCGCGCCCACGCGTTCGGAAAAATCGGCGGCGTTGGGATTGCCTTCGCCGTCTAGCATAATGAACGATTGCTCGGGCACATCCAGCAACACAGGCTGCGCCTTAATTCCGTATAAGTCTTTATGAACCTTCTTCCATTCTTGTTTCATAAGCATTTTCCTTTTGCTTTAAGGCTACCTGAAACCTACTTCCAAGGCCGGTTATATGCGCCCAGCGTGCTTTGGCTGCCTTCGGACACCTTGCCCAAAGCCGCGTCCCATGCGGGGGTTACACGGTAGTGCGCGGGGTCGGCGGCAGCTGCGTCCAAAGCCTGCCGCAGCGTGCGCGTAACCTGCGCGGTGTACATCGGGCTGCGCTGGCGGCCTTCCACCTTCACCGCCGCCACGCCGATTTTGATGAGCTGCGGCAACACTTCCAACACGTTCAGGCTGGTCGGCTCTTCCAGCGCGTAATAGGTTTCGTCGTTCACTTCAAAACGGCCTTTGCACAGCGTGGGGTAGCCCGCCGATTCGTCTTTGTTGAACTGGTCGATCATCACCTGGTTGAGCCGCACGTTCATTTTGTCGGGCAACTGCTCCCAGCGCACGGCCTTGGCGGGCGAACACACGCCCTGCATATTCGGTGATTCCCCCGTGGCGTAGCTCGACAGGATGCAGCGGCCTTCCACCATCACGCACAGGCTGCCGAAGCCGAACACTTCAATCTCCACATCCGTGTTTTCAATCACATGCTGCACTTGGTCTATCGTCAGCACGCGCGGCAGCACGGCGCGGCGGATGCCGAACAAGTCCTTCATTAAATTGATGGCTTCGTAATTGGTGGCCGATCCCTGCACCGACATGTGCAGCCGCAGGTTCGGATATTTTTCGCAGGCGTAGGCCATCACGGAGGGGTCGGCCACAATCACCGCATCCGCGCCCAAATCGGCGGCGGTATCGATGGCGCGCCGCCAGCGTTCCACCTGCCCAGCCTGCGCGTAGGTGTTGATGGCCATCAGCACCTGCCGCCCGCGGTCGTGGGCGTAGCGTATGCCTTCGATGATGGATTTTTGGTCGAAATTCAGGCCGGGGAAATTGCGCGCGTTGGTCGCGTCTTTCAGCCCCATGTAAACCGTGTCCGCGCCGTTGTCCACGGCGGTTTTCAGGGCGGGCAGGTTGCCGGCGGGGCAGACGAGTTCGGGGATGTTGCCACGCTCGGTCGGCTGCGGCTGGGTGGCGGGTTTGGTGTGGTGGGTGGGCTGGAAGTCGTCAAACAGCATGGCGTATCCGTTTGTCTGTGGGCAAATATTGGGCATTCTACGGGCAAGGCGGCGGTTTGGCGCTGATTTAAATCAACATCGTTGGGCAGGTATTTTTTCAGGTAGTCTGCGCCTCAGCAAATAAGGCTACCTGAAAGCGTATTTTCAATTTTCAGGTAGCCTGCAAGCGAAAGGCTACCTGAAAATCCTGCCCTTTCATCCACCGTGCAAGTAGGCAGCCACCTGCAATATGCAGTAAAATCACGCCCAATTTTTGTTAAGCGCACCAGCCGCCCGAATCATTATTTTGAAAGACACTGAAACGCCATGAAAACCACCGAACTACGCCAAAAATTCCTGAAATTTTTTGAATCTAAAGGCCACACCATCGTCCGCTCCTCCTCGCTCGTGCCACACGACGACC
>NZ_DBHKXY010000048.1:0-13611 GCF_057315495.1 Eikenella sp. | reverse complement strand
CCTTGCAGGATAAGGCTTGCGGGGGGGCTTTAGCACCTTTTTTGTTACTTATGCCCCAAATCCCTACACAATCTCACCGCCTCGTCCAGCCGTTCCACGCCGAAGATTTCCAGGCCGGGGAATTCTTTTTTGCTGCGCGGCAGGTTGGCTTTGGGCACGATGGCGCGTTTGAAGCCGAGTTTTTCCGCTTCTTTCAGCCGCTCCTGCCCGCGCGCCACGGGGCGCACTTCGCCGCTTAATCCGACTTCCCCGAAGGCCACCATTTTTTCCGGCAGCGGCTTGTTGCGGAAGCTGGACACCATCGCCAGAATCACCGCCAAATCCGCCGCCGGTTCGCTGATTTTCACGCCGCCCACCGCGTTGATGAACACGTCTTGGTCGAAACAGGCGATGCCGGCATGGCGGTTGAGCACAGCCAAGAGCATGGCGAGGCGGTTTTGTTCGAGGCCGACGGTGAGTCGCTTGGGCGTGAAGCCGTGCGCGTCATCCACCAGCGCTTGGATTTCCACCAGCAGCGGGCGGCTGCCTTCTTGCGTTACCAGCACGCACGAGCCGGCCACGTCGTCGCGGTAGCTGGCGAGGAAGATAGCGGAGGGGTTGGACACGCCTTTGAGGCCGTTTTCCAGCATGGCGAACACGCCCAGCTCGTTGGCCGCGCCGAAGCGGTTTTTGATGGCGCGAATCATGCGGTAGTTGGAATGCTGGTCACCTTCGAAATACAGCACGGTATCGACCATATGCTCCAGCACGCGCGGGCCGGCAATCGCGCCGTCTTTGGTCACATGGCCGACAAAAATCATGGCGATGCCCATCTGCTTGGCCATGCGGGTGAACTGGGCGGCGCACTCGCGCACCTGCGACACGGAGCCGGGCGCGGAGGTGATTTGGTCGGAATACATGGTTTGAATTGAGTCGATGACCACCACGGCGGGCTGGTGCTGTTTCAAAGCAGCCTGCACCGCTTCCAAACGGATTTCCGCCAGCAGATGCACGCCGTCCGCATCCAGCCCCAGCCGCTGCGCGCGCAGGGCGACCTGTTGCGCCGATTCCTCGCCCGACACATACAGCACTTTGCGTTTTTTCGCCATCAGGGCAACGGTTTGCAGCAGCAGCGTGGATTTGCCGATGCCCGGGTCGCCGCCCAATAAAATCACCGCACCGTCCACCAGCCCGCCGCCAAGCACACGGTCGAGTTCGCCCATGCCGGTGGGCTCGCGCGGCACTTCGGCGGCAGTGACTTTGGAGAGTTCCTGCACTTGCGTGGTGTCCGCCGCCCACGATTGGAAGCGCGCATTCTTCGGCTCGGGCGCGGCCAGGCCTTCCTGCAAGGTGTTCCACTCGCCACAGTGCGGGCATTTGCCCTGCCACTTGGGCACGGTGCCGCCGCATTCGGTGCAGGTGTAGAGGATTTTGGGGGCTTTGGCCATTTGGGTTTCCTTTTATGGGGTGGGGTGCAGGCTGCTTTTGGGGTTTTCAGGTAGCCCTGCAGGCTGGGAAATCAGGGTTTTTGCCAAACACATAATGTGATTTTATCGCCGTGCAACTGCCGATAGCATTCCCAAATATTCGGCAGTCCGAAGCTACTATCGGAGATACGCCGCCGCTGTCTGTCCAGATAGAATACGCGGGCTGCGGAACGATAGCTCAAATCTTCTATTTCCTGCCTGACGGAAGTCAGGTAATAGTTTGGGTGGCGCTCGTCTTTCCAAGCATATGATGCGGTATAGATCAATGTACCGCCTATTTCATGTTTGACCGTCACACCGAGCGGGGCGGCTGCAGATATGAGCACATTCCTACATGGCGAAAGCCGGAAACTGCCGTTGCCGGTTTTCAACAGGCAGCGGGTATGTACCTCACCGAATCCTTCCCTCTGCGTAACCGTGTCCGCTTGACAAAGAGGGCTTATGGCAATGGCAGCCAAAAGGGATAACAATAATTTTTTCATAATAGCGCCTAGTAGTTTGGGATAGATGTTTATAGGTTAAAGCATCAACCCAGGGTCTGGGTTATCAATAATGGGATAACTTTCATCACAGAGAATAATCCGGGAATAGTACGTTAAATCATTTATCTGACTTAGCTTGGTCACCCCGACACCTTGCTTAATTGATCGATTCAGCCAGCAATATATGTTCACGCCGTCATTGCCATTCCACTGATTCGATGCGGTCGTCCTGCTGCAAAATATCGTTGAGCGCGGCGGCAAGGCGTGCCGTTACGGCGCGGGTATCGTGTTTGAACAGCCGCAGGCGGCGCACACAATCGGTGTGCGGTTCGATGAAGCAACGGAAGCGGTTTTCGCCGTCCGTCAAATTGGCGCAGCCGAGCCACAGAGGGAAATCCGCATTACCAACATCCACGCGCCAGCCCCAATCTTCCGCGTGGCAACCCGTCACGGAAAAGCCGCGCCGTGCCAGCCCTTCCGCCAAATATCGGGCGAGCGCCTTGCCGTAAATTTCAGGCGCGTTCGGTGTGTCGTCCGATTCGCAGGAAAAAGCAGCGCTGACAAACGAAACTTCGCGCGGAACGCCATCAATCTCATACAACGCGGCGTTGTGCAATGAGAGATAAGGCGGCGGCACGGCAGGCAGCCTGCACTTTTGCGGCGCGGAAAAATATCGGCACAACTCGGTCAGATAGCCGTCTGACAAAGCGTTCACGGCGGCAATTTCCGCAGGCATGCCCAATGCTTCCAACATGTCTGCACTACCATTCACCCACTCGGTAAACGCCTGCAATCGGGCAATATAATCATCGGGAAGCGGCAATACGCGCAAAAGCTCGTCGTCCGCCCAATTCAAATAGCCCGTGCGCAGATATTCATACACACTCTGCAGTTTGTGCCAACCGCCCGTCCAATCGCCAGCTTCCGCCAAAGCGTCATGGATATCGCGCGGATGCGTCTTGCGGTAATCCAGCCAGAACAAGGCAGCGTATGTGTTTTCGGGCAGCAGCGTTTTGGCCGCTTCGGTATATAGCCAACGTTCGAAATCGGCAGCGGACTGTCGACCGGCCAACACGGGCAGTAGCTGGGCAAACCATTCGGGGAGTTTGGGCATGGCGCGTCTTTCGTGATGGGGAAAGTGTAGGCTGCTTTTTTCGAGTTTTCCGGCTACCTGAAAACAGGGAACGGCACAGCCAGATCGGTTTTTTGCAAAGTAGAAACAGAGCTTTACTGTATGAAAGCGCGTGTACTTCTTCGTCAGGCGCGGATACGGCGTTCCAATTCATTCGACAGACGATTTCCTACACTAGTATTCAGCCAGGCGGATTGTAGCAAACCCTTTGCACGGCGGTTGGTTCAAAAAGGGAAAAGTTCTGCCGCGCAATACTGCTGCTACCCTAGGTAATGGCACAGCTGCGGCGATGTAAGGCTTGTTTTTTTATGCCGAACTGGCAATAATGCCGCTCTGCCTGATACATCGGCAAACTGTCCACTTCCCAATTTTCGGCCAATCCGTTGCTAAGGTGCGATACGGATTGGCTTCAAAAGTAAAGAGAGTATTCAAGCAAATGGCTTTATTGGTACAGAAATATGGCGGGACTTCAGTGGGAAGCCCCGAGCGCATTAAGAATGTGGCCAAACGCATTGCCCGCGCCCGTGCCGAAGGGCACGACGTGGTGGTGGTGGTGTCCGCCATGAGTGGCGAAACCAACCGCCTGGTGGCGTTGGCGCACGAAATTCAGGAGTTTCCCGACCCGCGCGAAATGGATGTGGTGTTGGCCACCGGCGAGCAGGTAACCATCGGTCTTTTGGCCATGGCGCTGATGGATATCGGCATTCCGGCCAAGAGCTACACCGGCTGGCAGGTGTTGGTACAAACCGATAATTCCCACACCAAAGCCCGCATCGAATACATCGACGACAGCAAAATGCGTACCGATTTGGCGGCGGGGAAAGTGGTGATTGTGGCCGGTTTCCAAGGCGTAGATGCCGAGGGCAACATCACCACGCTGGGGCGCGGCGGCTCCGATACTTCCGCCGTGGCGCTGGCCGCCGCACTCAAGGCAGACGAATGCCAAATCTACACCGATGTGGACGGCGTTTACACCACCGACCCGCGCGTGGTACCCGAAGCACGGCGCATGAACACCGTATCGTTTGAAGAAATGCTCGAACTGGCGAGCCTGGGCAGCAAAGTGCTGCAAATCCGCTCGGTGGAATTCGCCGGCAAATACAAAGTGCGCCTGCGCGTATTGAGCAGCCTCACCGATGGCGGCGAAGGCACCCTGATTACTTACGAGGAAGACCCAAACATGGAAAAAGCCATTGTATCCGGTATCGCATTCGACAAAAACCAAGCCCGCATCAACGTGCGCGGCGTACCCGACAAACCCGGCATCGCCTATCAGATTTTGGGCGCGGTGGCCGATGCCAACATCGATGTAGATATGATTATCCAAAATGCCGGCGAAGAAGGCACCACCGATTTCTCCTTCACCGTATCGCGCGGCGACTACCGCCACACAATCGAGCTGCTGCAAAGCGTGCAGGAAAGCATCGGCGCGGCCGATATTCACGGCGACGACACCGTATGCAAAGTATCCATCGTCGGCATTGGTATGCGCTCGCACATCGACGTGGCCTCCACCATGTTCCGCACCCTGGCCGAGGAAAACATCAATATTCAGCTGATTTCCACTTCCGAAATCAAAATTTCCGTGCTGATCGATGAAAAATACCTCGAGCTCGCCACCCGCGTGCTGCACAAAGCCTTCGGCCTCGACCGTCAACAGTAAGCATCCTGCCCCGCAGCCTCTCCGGCGCGGGGCATTTTTTACCCTGCACATTTTCAGGTAGCCTCAGCCCACACAGGAACACCACATATGATGAAAAACCGCAACTTCGGCAACATCACCGACCTGCTCGACGAGAAAAACATCAGCCCGGCCAAACGCCGCCGCATCCTCGCCACCGCCGCCGCACTGGATTTAATCGACACTGCCCTCAACAACACCGGCAGCCAGCACAAGCTCGAAGAAGAAATGGCACGCCTGCCGCAATACACCGCCGCCATCGAAGCCTTATTGAAGATAGATTAAAAGGGGCTCCGCTATCCCATCCCATTTTCAGGTAGCCCCTCCCCCAAAAGGCTACCTGAAAACACAATTTGAATATGCCAAGAGTGGGCCAACGTTACTATACCAGCCTTTTATTGGGCTACTCTAACCTGTATTCCAAGTAAAAAACTTTATCTTTTTGTAAACCAAGCATATTCACGAACCACTCTATCCCTGCTGCCCAAAAGGCTACCTGAAAGCCGCCTAGCCCTTCCCACGCACTGCCTTCCAGCCTACTAAAAATCAACAAAACCTAAAACAAATCAACAGAAACCAACAACCTCCAAACCAAACCACAACCCGTCACACCTAGGCCGCATCCGCCATTTCGCCTCATCGCCACACTACCGTGCATACAAACAAACAGAGTGTCGGCAAATCTCCCCTATCCCAGCCCAAGCCGCCGCCGCATTGCCTAAACCTGCCAATGAGGTAAAATAATGCCTTCCCAACCGTTCCCAAGCAGGAAAGACTTGCCATGAACATCGAAAAAAACACCGTAGTAACCCTGCATTATGAAATGTTTGATGCCAACAACCAGCTGATCGACAAAACAGAAGAGCCCATCGCCTATCTGCACGGCGGCTACGACGGCATTTTCCCGCTGGTGGAAGAAGCGCTGCACGGCAAAGCCGTAGGCGAAGAAGTGGATGTAACCCTTTCTCCTGACGACGCATTCGGCGAGCAAGACCCGGAATTGGTGCGCCTCGAGCCGCTCAATGTTTTCCCTGTGGAAGTGGAAGTGGGCATGATGTTTGAAGCCGACGACCCCGAAACCAGCGACACCCTGGTTTACCGCGTAACCGACATTGCCGACGGCAAAGCCGTGGTAGACGGCAACCACCCGCTGGCCGGCATGAAGCTGCGTTTTAAAGGCAAAGTGGCTGAAATCCGCCCTGCCACCGCTGAAGAAATCGCCCACGGTCATGCCCACGGCGAACACGGCCATCACCACTAATTATCATATTCGCCCAAATCAGGCGGGTTGCCATAAAGGCAGCCTGCCTGTTTGCTTTTCAAATCGCCCACAAACTTTAGTTTGGCAAAAATCCGCTCTCCTACGGCATCTACACTTTAGCTTCGCAGAAACTTCGTTGAAGCCGCGCTTTCAGGTAGCCTTCTGTTCCATATTGTCACGCAATAATCGCAACCTATTCTTTAAACAGCAAATAGCAAGATATGCTCCCACGATGGATTATCATATCTCTCTGACTTACCACCCTACATCCAAGAATATTGTTTCCGCCATAACAGCCTATAAATAAAGTATTTCAGCCATTACCTTGCCTGCCTCTAAGGCTACCTGAAACCTCTCCGCCACATCCTACCGCCACCGCCACGCCCACCCTACCTCAAACCACATATTTCGCGTATCATTAGCCAGTCTTAATTTTCATTATGACGGGTTAAAACCGGCAAAGAGCAACGCGGCCAAACTGCGTTGCTCGGGTTGCAATCCGCCATACCAACCCAAGAAGCTCAAGAGGAGCCCCAGCATGAACCTGCCGCCTCCCGTTTTGCGCCTGCAAGACAGTGCCCGCCAACAGAATTTTGCAGAAGATTTCCTCCCCTTCCTTGCCGGCTATTATCGCCAGGCCGACTTTGCCGACCTGGCCTGCTATAGCGACACCGAACTCTTATCTGCCGCCGATTCGCACCGCAAGCTCGCTCAAGAGCCCCGTGCCGCGGGCAAAGCAGTGGTACGCGTTTCGCCCACCGGCGACACCGTGCAGCACACATTGGTGGAAATTGTGGCCGACCACCTCCCCTTCTTGCTTGATTCCCTATTGATGCTGCTCAACCGTGAGCAGCGTGCGCCTTTGGCCGTGCTGCACAGTACATGGCAAGTAAAACGCAATGCAGACGGCAAAGCTGCCACTCTTGACGAAGCCGCCAAAGAAGGCAGCGCGCAGGAAACATTGGTGGCTGTATATCTGGAAGGCGGCGAGGCCGCACAAGACCAAAAACTGGCCGAACAAATCCGCAACCTCTTAGCCGAACTGGGTACAGTTGTAGAGAGCGAACACAAACTGCGCGGTCAGCTCTTGCTGGTTAACCAGATGATTCTGAACGAAGGCCGCAGCCAAGATGCGGAAATCGTCTCCTTCCTCAGCTGGCTGGCCGACCGCCATTTCCTCCTGATGGGCTTCTGCGAATACGATTTGGTCAACCATTCCGGCAGCCCGCGCCTGCAGGCCAAAGCCAATACGGCGCAAGGCATTCTCGCCGGTAACAGCAATCTGATTGCCGATGATTTTGCCGCCCTCTCCGATGCCGACAAGAAACAATGGCTGCGCCACAACCGCCTGCTGCTCAACAAATCACAGCAGCGCAGCCGCATCCACCGTCCGGCCTATCTCAACCAAGTCAGCATCCACAAACTCAACGCCAACGGCCAAGTTATCGGCCAATGGTGCTTCATCGGTCTCTACACCGCCGCCGCCTACACCGACAGCATCTGGAGCATCCCCATACTGCGCGGCAAAGCCGAATATGTACTGAAACACTTTGATTTTGCCGATGGCAGCCATCAAGAACACAACCTGCGCCACCTGCTGCAAACCTACCCGCGCGACGAGCTGTTTGAATCCAGCAACGAAGAGCTAGCCGAAGCCGCTGCCGGCCTGCTTGCACTGTGCCATCGCCCGCGCGTGCGCCTGTTTGCCCGCAGCGATGTATTCAAACGCTACGTTTCCGTGCTGTGCTATCTACCCAAAGAACAATTCGGCAGCCAACTGTGCCAACGCATTGCAGGCTACCTGAAAACCACTCTGGCCGCCGAAAGCTGCGAATACGCCGTGCAACTGACCGACGACAATCCGCTCGCCTGCGTCCAATTCCTGTGCCGCACCAACGCCGGCAAACTGCCCGCCTTTACCCGCAATGAGCTGGAGCAACATGTTGCCAGCCTGGCGGCCAATGCCGGAGCCGATAATGCTGCCGAAGCCGCTTCGCAGGCTGCCGTGCCGCAAGCCAAAGCCGAGCAGAAAAAGCAGCCAGCAGCCAAACCCAAAGCCAAGGCCAAAGCTGCCTCTGCCGCTCACGAAGACGACACCGCCTTCTCTGCCGCCTACCGCGAAGCCTTCAGCCCCGATCAGGCGATTACCGATCTCAAACACGCCGAACTCCTCAACGACGACCACGAGTTGGTTACCGTCTTCTCCGAGCAGGAAAACCCGGCCGCGCCCTACGCACTGCGCCTCTACACCCCGCAAATCAGCCCGCCGCTGTCACAAACCCTGCCCATCATCGGCAACATGGGTTTCGATGTGCATACCGCTGTGCCCTATCCCCTGCACACCGCGAACAGTGCCGTCGGCCTGAACCACTTCTCCCTCAAACCCAATGTGCCTGTCCACGCGCAAGCCGATGGCTGCGATGCCTTGGGCAGCGAACTGCCCGCGCTGTTTGCCGAAGTATGGGCAGGCCGTGTGGAAAATGACCGCTTCAACGCCTTGGTACTCTCTGCCGGCATCACCTGGCGCAACAGCATGCTGCTGCGCGCCATCGCCAAATACCTGAAACAGGCCACCCTGCCGTTCTCCCAAGAGCGCATCGAGCAAACCCTCATTCGCCATGGCGTCATCGCCGCCAAACTGGTGGAACTGTTTGCTGCCCGCCTGCACCCCGAAGAAGCCGACGAGAACCGTGCCCTGATGATCAACAGCGAGCTCACCGGCCTCTTAGCCGACGTACCCTCGTTGGATGAAGAGCGCATCATCAACGCCTTCCGTTCCGTGATTTTGGCGGTGTGCCGCACCAACTTCTGGCAAACCGACAAAGAAGGCTGCCCGAAATCCGAAATCAGCCTGAAAATCAAATCTAAAGACATCCCCTTCCTACCCAAGCCGCTCCCGCTGTTTGAAATTTGGGTGTACAGCCCGCGCGTGGAAGGCACCCACCTACGCGGCAGCAAAGTGGCACGTGGCGGCCTGCGCTGGTCCGACCGCTTCGACGACTTCCGTACTGAAGTGCTGGGCTTGGTGAAAGCGCAGATGGTGAAAAACGCCGTGATCGTGCCCGGCGGCTCCAAAGGCGGTTTCGTGTGCAAACAACTGCCCGATGCCGCTACCGACCGCGAAGGCTACCTGAAAGAAGGCATCGCCTGCTATCGGATATTCATCAACGCCTTGCTCGATCTCACCGACAACCGCACCACCGAAGGCATCGAGCCGCCGCAGCAGCTGCACCGCCGCGACGGTGATGATCCCTACTTGGTAGTGGCTGCCGACAAAGGCACCGCCTCCTTCTCCGATACCGCCAACGCTATCTCTGCCGAACACGGCTTCTGGTTGGACGACGCCTTCGCCTCCGGCGGCAGCGCCGGCTACGACCACAAAGGCATGGGCATCACTGCGCGTGGTACGTGGGAATCGGTAAAGCGCCATTTCCGTCATTTGGGCAAAGACATCCAAAATGAAGACTTCACCGTAGTCGGCATTGGCGACATGGGTGGTGACGTATTCGGCAACGGTATGCTGCTGTCCGAGCACATCCTGCTCAAAGCCGCCTTCAACCACCGCCACATCTTCATCGACCCGAACCCCAGCGCCGCTAAGAGCTTTGAAGAGCGCAAACGCCTGTTCCAAAGCGGCGGCGGTTGGGAAAAATACAGCCGTGCGCAGATTTCGCAAGGCGGCGGCGTGTATGAACGCAGCGCCAAGTCCATCGAGATTACGCCTGAAGTGAAAGCCTGGCTTGGTATCGAAGCCGACAGCCTCACCCCCAACGAGCTCATCCGTGAGCTGCTCAAAGCCGATGTGGAACTGATCTACAACGGCGGTATCGGCACCTACATCAAAGCCGCTTCCGAAAGCCACGCCGACGTGCGCGACAAAGCCAACGACGAAGTGCGCGTGAACGGCGGCGAAATGCGCGCCAAAGTGTTGGGCGAAGGCGGCAACCTCGGCGCCACCCAGCTGGGCCGTATCGAATACTGGCAAAATGGCGGCCGCTGCTGCACTGACGCCATCGATAATTCCGCCGGCGTAGACTGCTCCGACCACGAAGTAAACATCAAAATCCTGCTCGGCGAAACCGTGCGCGCCGAACGCCTAACGCTGGAAGAGCGCGATGAGTTGCTCCGGGACATGACCGGCGAAGTGGCGCAACTGGTGTTGCAAGACAACTATCTGCAAACCCAAGCCCTCTCCGTTGCCCAGCTCAACCCGGCAGGCTACCTGAAAACCGCTGCCGCGCTCATCCGCTATCTGGAAGAAAACGCCGGCCTCGACCGCGCCGTGGAATTCCTGCCGGATGAAGCCGAAATCAAACGCCGCGCCGAAGCCGGAGAAGGCCTGAGCAACCCGGAAATTGCAGTATTGCTGTCCTACAGCAAAATGCACTGCCAAGACAACCTCTTGGGCAGCGACCTTCCCGACGACCCCAACTTCCTGCCCGCGCTTATCCGCTATTTCCCCGCCCCGCTCCAGCAGCAATACGGCAGCGAAATGCAGCAGCACTACCTGCGGCGCGAAATCATCGCCAACCAGCTGGCCAACCGCGTCATCAACCGCATGGGTATGCACTTCATCCAGCGTTGCAGCGAAGAAAACCAAGCTTCCGTGGCCGATGTGGTACGCGCCTACTGGGTGGCCGATATCCTGCTCGACGGCGAAGAGCGTTTCCGCGCCGTGCAGGCGCTCGACAACCGCCTGCCTGCCGAAGCGCAAATGCGCCTGTGTGCCGACATTGCCGAGCTTATCGGCCATGTAGCCGGCCAGCTGCTGCGCAGCAAACGCCCCTTCGACAACATCGGCAGCCTCATCAGCCACTACCGCGCTCCCACCACCGAGTTCATGCAGCAACTGCCGGAGCGCATCCAGGCCGAAGAGCACCCCAGCATCGCCGAACGCGAAACCTGGCTCAGCAGCTACGATGTGCTCAGCCAGCAGGATGTGGCCATGCTCGCACGTCTGCCCTTTGCCGCCAATGTGTTGGCCGTAGTGGACTTGGCTGCCAAAATCGGCAAGCCCATTGCCACCGTTGCCAAAGCCTACTTCATGCTCTCCGAAAAACTGAACATGAGCTGGATCTACCGTGCCATCGCCAAACTGCCGAGCGACAACCAATGGCAGTCGCAAGCCGGTTTGGCCATGTATGAAGACGCCACCAACATCCATTTGGCGTTCACGCGCGACTTCCTGCAGGCCGGCAGCAACAGCCGTGCCGCCGCCAAAATCGCCGCAGCACGCAGCCAGATTGCCGACATGCAGCACTACGAACCGGCCGACTTATCTATGCTCTCCGCGCTGGTACGTAATCTGTCCAAAATCGTGGCAGCCAACTGAAGTTGCACAGCATGAACCACAGCATTTCCACCAAACAGCCGCTGCTCGCCATCGACACCTCCACCCAGTGGTTGTCGTTGGCGCTGCGGCACAACGGCCATACCAGTCTATTCCATCAGGAGACCGGCAACCGGCAGTCTGAACTCATCCTGCCGCAGATTGCCACCCTGCTGGATGCAGCCGGGTTGGCTGTGCACGAACTGGCCGCCATCGCCTATGCCCAAGGCCCGGGCGCATTTACCGGCCTGCGCATCGGTGCCGGTGTGGCGCAAGGCCTGGCTGCACCGTTTGGCATCACGCTCATCCCCGTGCCCTGCCTCGATGCGGTTGCTTCGCTCTGCCCCGGCCAAACTGCCATACTGGCTGCCACCGATGCGCGCATGGGCGAAGTGTTCTATGTCTGGTTCAACACCCAAACCCAACAATGCTTGAGCGATTACCAAGTGGGCAAAGCTGCTGAAATCAGGCTACCTGAAAACCTTTCAGGTAGCCTCAACCCGAGCAGCATCAGCGGCATCGGCAACGCTTTTGCCCTGCCCGAGCCCCCGCCCTTCCCCGGCTGTTCTGATATGCCCACCGCCGAGCACTACCTGGCGCTGGCCGCCTCCGGCCGCTATCCCGCTGTTTCCGCCGCCGAGGCCGAACTACTCTACGTGCGCAACAAAGTTGCCCTCACCGCTGCCGAACAGGCTGCGCGCAAAGGGGCGGCATGATTATCCGCCTTGCCCGCCCAGGCGACAGCGCCGCCTTGGCCGCGCTTGATGCGCAGTGTAATCCCTCACCTTGGTCGGAAAAGCAATTTGTCGCCTGCATCGGCCACGCCAACGAAACCGTGCTGCTGGCCGAACAAGGCCGCAAGCTGGCCGGGCTCATCGTGTGGCAAACCATCCTCGACGAAGCCGAACTGCACCTCATCGATACCGCCCCCGCCTACCGCCGCCAAGGCGTGGCCAGCCTGCTGCTCAGCCACCTGCTCAAACAGGCCGATGCCCAAAACATCCGCCGCATCTTCCTCGAAGTGCGCCACAGCAACCAAGCCGCCATTGCCCTGTATCAACAACACGGCTTCATTCCCTGTGGCAGCCGCCCCGGCTACTATCCCCGCCCCGACGGCAGCCGTGAAGACGCCCTGCTGATGGAGAAATCATGCTGAGCAGCCGCTACCTCCGCCTGCACGAAGCCCTCGGCCTCGGCCCCATGTGGCTCAAACGCAGCGCCCGCATTGCCGAACCAACCCTGCCTAGCCACAGCCAGCCTAAATCCCCTGCCAGGCTACCTGAAAGCGGCCACGGCGAGCTTCGCCCAAGCGGGCAAAACGAACTTCCAGCAAGTCCGGCTCACCCTACCGCCCCCGCAGCCCAACCCAGGCTACCTGAAAACAATCAAAGCGAACTTCGGCAAACTTCGGCCGGTGAGCTTCAGCAACATCCAAACCACACCCTTGCGCCAAACCAACCAGCTGCCCGCACCGCACAGCCCCCGCAAGGCCACCGCGCCGACGTGTTGGCTGCCATAGCCGCTCCGCAGCCATTCCAGCCCACTCCTGCTCAAACCGACAACGAAATCGACCCGCTCGCCGCCGTGCAACGTCTGTGGGCAGCACTGTCCCCAGCCACCTTCGCCAGCATTGAAGAGCTGCGACAGCAAGCCGCTGCCTGTGCCGCCTGTTCCCTGCACAGCCAGCGCAAACAAGCCCTCAGCGGCTACGGCGCCATACCCGCCCGCCTCATGGTGATCAGCCTCAACCCCGCCCCCAGCGACGACGAAACCGGCCAGCTCATCAGCGGCCGGCACGGCCGGCTGCTCGACAACATGCTCGCCGCCATCGGCCTGTCGCCCGAACAAGCCTTCCGCACCGCCTGGCTGCGCTGCACGCCGCGCATCGCCCTCAAAACCACCCCCGAAGAACAGGTGCGCTGCGCCGCCTTTATCCGCCAAGAATTCGCCTGGGTACAACCGCAAGCCGTTCTCCTGCTCGGCAACAGCTTCTACGATCCTGCCCGCCGCTGGCTGCTCGAACAGCTCATCGGCCACACCACCGCTTTCACCGTCCCCCACCCTGCCATCCTTCTACGCCAGCCCGAACTCAAAGCCCAAGCCTGGCTCACCCTCAAACAGCTCAAAGCCGCCTTGGCCAAAGCCTGAGTAAGCCGCACAATATTTTTCAGGTAGCCTTTCCCAGCAGGCTACCTGAAAATTTTTGGCATAAGTAACAAAAAAGGTGCTAAAGCCTCCCGCAAGCCTTATCCTGCAAGGC
>NZ_DBHKXY010000047.1:0-33503 GCF_057315495.1 Eikenella sp. | reverse complement strand
TGTACTGTCTGCGGCTCGCCGCCTTGTCCTGATTTAAATTTAATCCACTATATTTTCAGGTAGCCTTTCACGCAAAATCAAACCGCCCTGTGGCATGATGCCTCAGAGCGGTATTTCAAAAGCAAGCGGAAAACAGAATCCTGCTAAATCCCGCCCTGTGCCTTCACTTTTTCACCGCCTTCCAGCTTGTTCAACGCGGAAAGGTAGGCTTTGGCGGTGGCAGCCAAAATATCGGTATCCGCACCCTGGCCGTTGGCCACACGGCCGTTTCTGGCTAGGCGCACGCCGGTTTCGCCTTGGCTTTCCGCACCAAAGGTTACAGCATTCACCGAATAAATCTGCAATTCGGCGCCGCTTTGCACCACGCTTTCAATGGCTTTGAAAATTGCATCCACCGGGCCGGAGCCGGTGGCTTCAGCATGCCGCTCTTCGCCGTCGGCGCTGAACACGATTTCCGCGCGCGGCAATTCGCCAGTTTCGGTAAAGATTCGCTGCGAGATGAATTTATAACGATCAGGCGTGAGATTAGACATTTCGTCCGACACCAGCACATGCAGGTCTTCGTCAAAAATTTCGCGTTTTTTATCAGCCAGCTCTTTGAAGCGGGCAAAAGCAGCATTGAGCGCTTCCTCGCTACCCAATTCAATGCCCAGCTCGGCCAATTTGGTTTTGAAGGCATTGCGGCCGGAAAGTTTACCCAAACTCAATCGGTTGGCCGACCAGCCCACCGATTCGGCCGACATAATTTCATAGGTTTCCCGATGTTTGAGCACGCCGTCTTGGTGGATGCCAGATTCGTGGGCAAAAGCGTTGGCACCCACAATGGCCTTATTGGGCTGCACCGGATAGCCGGTGATGCTGGATACCAATTTAGACGCAGGCACGATTTGGGTGGTATCAATGCCGGTTTCCAAGCCGAACAAGTCGTGCCGCACTTTCAGCGCCATCACGATTTCTTCCAAGCTGGCATTGCCCGCGCGTTCGCCCAGGCCGTTGATGGTACATTCCACTTGCCGAACGCCTGCCTGAATTGCGGCCAGCGAGTTGGCCACAGCCATACCCAAATCGTTGTGGCAGTGGGTGGACCAAACCACTTTGCCGCCGTTGGGTACGCTGCGGATGATGCTGCTGATGCGCTCGTACCATGCGGATGGGACAGAATAGCCCACGGTATCGGGGATATTGATGGTGGTGGCACCCGCATCAATAACTGCCGTGAAGATTTTTGCCAAAAAATCCAAATCGGAGCGCACTGCATCTTCTGCAGAGAATTCCACGTCGTCCGTGTATTCTTTGGCAATTTTCACCGCTTTCACCGCTGCATCGATCACCTGCTGCGGCTTCATTTTCAGCTTGTATTCCATATGGATGGGACTGGTGGCGATGAAGGTGTGGATGCGCTTTTTCGGTGCGGGTGCAATCGCCTCGCCGGCCTTGCGTATATCGTTCTCTACCGCCCGCGCCAAGGAGCAAACGGTTGATTCAGTAATGGTTTGCGCGATTTCATGCACTGCCTCCCAGTCGCCCGGGCTGGCTGCAGCAAAACCGGCCTCGATGACATCCACCCCCAGCCTCTCCAGCTGCCGTGCCACGCGCACTTTTTCTTCCTTTGTCATGGCGGCACCCGGGGATTGCTCACCATCGCGCAAAGTGGTATCGAATACCACTATGCGGCTGTTGCCTGGCTGTGCCGGGGCGCGCTGCAAAGTAGGCTGCTGCTCCAGAAAAGCATTCAAATCCAACGGCCTGCCTTGCGCTTCAGCCAAGGCAGTCAGCCTTTGCAGCTGTGCCAACGGCAGCGAACCGCGTGTGCGCCATTTGTAAATGGCTGCGGTGGAAGCGGCCCCTTCAGGATCATGCCGGCGTAAGGCCTCGGCCAATGCGTTTACGCCACCGAAATAAGCAATCAGGAGATCAATATCAAGCTTCATAATGGACTTTCAGTCTAATTTAAACCGGAAATTTGCTAATTACTGGTATAATAGACATTCATAGACACAAAAGCAAGTAGAAATTATATGAGAAACGCAAGAGTAAGCATAATTTTATACTTATTGTCCACAATAACGCACTTGTTGCACATATGCCTTAACCTTTCCCCGCACTTTAGCCACTTACTGGACATAAATGTAAAGAAATCGCTATAATTTAAAACAGATACAAAGGTTTTTGAAACAGAGGAGCTTGCTGAAACATAACAAGCAAACAGCTTGCTGCCGCTCAAAGTGGCAAGCTTTAAAAACCGGCCACGCGCCGCGATAACAAACAGATAACAAACACCGATTCTGATACCTACAGCCGAACAACTTCATCCCGCATAACCAAGGCTTCACTGCCTTGCCAAGCAAACTAGCAAAATAATTAGGGATGCAAAGTGTTTCGTGCCATTACTTGCGGGGGCAGCGATGTTCGATTTATCTCTTTCTCTTTCTTTCTTATTACTGGCTCTGTTGCTATGGCTGCTGGTGCGCCTGAAACAGCACCACCGCCAGCGCAAGCCGCTCACCACTCACGGGCATGACGATTGCAGTTTTTTCACCCGTGAGTACCACCGTGGCAAACAATAGCCCGTTCTGCGGCTGCCGTGTTTTGCCTGTTCCTTTTTCAGGTAGTCCCTGTTTCTAATAAGGAAACGCCATGTTTTACACTTTCCGCACCTTCATGCTGCGCAGCCTTGTCTTGGCCGCACTCTTGGTCGCCCTGCCCGCCGCCGCGCAAACACCGTCTGACGAATCTCTTAACCGGCTGATTGAGTTGCAGGATACTCCCTCCCAAATCCGAACTATCCTGCCCGCATCCTCCGATATAGTCAAGCAGTACATTACCCGCCGCCTCAATAGCGATAACGAACTGACACCAACACAACGCACTGCATTGACAGAGGTTTTGCAACGCTATACCCATCGTGTCAACCGTGAAGTTTTCCAATCTGAAGAGGTTGTGAGCGAATTACGCCGTATTCAGCGCGATGCCATGCGCAAAACTTATACTCAAGAAGAAGTAGATGCCATGATTGCTTTCTACGGTACGCCACTCGGACAAAGCGTATTGCGTAAGCAGGGCGAATTTGCAAAAACCTATATGCCATCGCTGATTAATATGCTAGATATACATAACCAGCAAGCTGCCCAACGCCTATGGCCGGATTTCCAACGCGAAATAGAAGGCATCATGCTCCAAAGCCACCCTAGCAGCGGCAGCAACAAACGCCATTAAACAAACAGAACAGCAAACGGCACGGCAAATTTCTCCCTGCAAACCCTACCCCATCCAGCCACTGTGCGGGTAGAATACGGTCATACCAACAGGCTACCTGAAAGCAATATCTCTACGCAGTTCAAATTCAACGTAACGGCGTGTGAACCATACCAAACTTTTCAGGTAGCCTTTAACACAGATAACCCGCAAAACATCCTAATCGAGCTCCCCATGCCCACTCTGTCCCAATTCCTCCAGCAACACCTCGCCGAACACCAACTGCCTGCCGAATTAGGCAGCGTGGTTTCCACCATTGTCCAAGCCTGCCAAACCATCAGCGGCCAAGTGCGCCAGGGTGCGCTCGCCGGCGTGCTGGGCGAAGCCGGCAGCAGCAATGTGCAAGACGAAGCCCAGAAAAAACTGGACGTGATCGCCAACCAAATCCTGATTGACTCCCTCTCTGCCAACCCCGCCGTGGCCGGTTTGGCCAGCGAAGAAGAAGAACAGTTCGTGTCTATCAACGAGCAAGGCCGCTATCTCGTGCTGTTCGACCCTTTAGACGGCTCATCCAATATCGACATCAATATTTCAGTCGGCACCATCTTCTCCATCTTGGAAAAACCTGCAGGCCCGCTTTCCACCCAATCCTTCCTGCAAAGCGGCCGCGCCCAAGTAGCCAGCGGCTACACGCTCTACGGGCCGCAAACCCAGCTTGTACTCTGCCTGAGCCACGGTGTGGCCGTGTTTACGCTGGATGCCGGCGGCCAATTTGTCCAAACCCAGCTCAACCCGAAAATTCCGCAGGCCACGCGCGAATTTGCCATCAATATGTCCAACCAGCGCCATTGGCAGCCACCCATGCAGCAATACATTGCCGAGCTGCTCGCCGGAGAAACCGGCCCTCGCGGCAAAAACTACAATATGCGCTGGGTGGCCAGCATGGTGGCCGAAATCCACCGCATCCTCATGCGTGGCGGCATCTTTATGTATCCCAAAGACGCGCGCGACCCGGCCAAGCCCGGCAAACTGCGCCTGATGTATGAAGCCAATCCCTTGAGCCTGATTATCGAACAAGCCGGCGGCACCAGCACCAATGCCCGCGAGAGCATGCTCGATATTCAGCCCGAAGGCCTGCACCAACGCGTGGCCGTAATCATGGGCAGCCGCGAAGAAGTGGATTACGCCACCCGATTGCACCAGCAATAAATCTAAGGCTACCTGAAATAATTTTGGCTTCGTCGAAACAGCCACCCGCAACAAGATATTGTTTTAACCCTGCTGAAGCAGATGCTTTCAGGTAGCCTCCACCCTTGTTTTACCACCTAACATCGAACACACCATGCAAACTATCCGCGCCGCCGCCATCCAACTCGTTTCCCACACCGACCCCGCCGTCAACCGCCGCAGTGTCGTACAGCAAGTAGCTGCTGCCGCCCAAGCCGGCGCCGACTGGGTGCTGCTGCCCGAATACTGGTCGCTAATGGGCCGGCACGACACCGACAAACTCACCCAAGCCGAACAATTCGGCCGCGGCCCGCTGCAAATCTTCATGGCCGAGCTGGCCGCCCGCCACCGCATTGTCTTATTCGGCGGCAGCATCCCCCTGCTCGCCAACGAAAGCGGCAAAATCATCAACAGCCTGCTCGTATACGGCCGCGACGGCCAATGCCTCAGCCGCTACGACAAAGCCCACCTCTTCAGCTACACCGGCATTGGCGAAAGCTACCGTGAAGCCGATACCATCGAAGCCGGCAACAGCATCCCCCCGTCTGTGGAAATCGACGGCTGGCGCTACGGCCAAGGCGTGTGCTACGACCTGCGCTTCCCCGAAATATTCCGCGCCCAGCAGCCGTTCGACGTACTCCTCCTGCCCGCCGCCTTCACCTACACCACCGGCAAAGCCCACTGGCAAACCCTGCTGCAAGCCCGTGCCATCGAAAACCAATGCTACGTTATTGCCGCCGCCCAAGGCGGCCTGCACGACAGCGGCCGACGCACCTACGGCCACAGCATGATTATCGATCCCTGGGGCGAAATCCTTGCCGAACGGCCCGAAGGCGAAGGCTGGATCATGGCCGAACTCAAGCCACAACGCCTGCACACCGTGCGCAACCAACTGCCCGCCCTGCAGCACCGCCGGTTTTAAACGCAAAGGCTACCTGAAAATCTATATCCCATTTTTCAGGTAGCCTCTTTCAAGCAGCCTAGGCTACCTGAAAACGAGCGCTCTAAATAAAACCCAAAAGAAAGCAAACCATGCAAAAAATCGTCGTCCTCACCGGTGCCGGCATCAGTGCCGACAGCGGCCTGCGCACCTTCCGCGATACCGACGGCCTGTGGGAAGGCTACAAAGTGGAAGAAGTGTGCACGCCCGAAGCCTTCGCACGCAATCCCCGGCTCGTGATCGATTTTTACAACGAACGCCGCCGCCAAGCGCAGGCTGCCGAACCCAACGCTGCCCACCTCGCGCTGGCCGAACTGGAAAAATATTATCAGGTTCAAATTGTTACCCAAAACGTGGACGACCTGCATGAACGTGCCGGCAGCAGTACCGTGCTGCACCTGCACGGCGAACTGAATAAAGCCCGCAGCAGCGCCGACGAAAACTACATCATCGAATGGACGGGCGACCAATCCGTCAGCGACACCGACCCGCAAGGCTACCCCATGCGCCCACACATCGTTTGGTTCGGCGAGGCCGTGCCGCTGATTGAAACCGCTGCCCGCTGGGTGTCGCAGGCCGATAAAGTGCTGGTGGTTGGCACCTCGATGCAGGTGTATCCCGCCGCCGGCCTGGTGGAATACGCGCCCTACGAGGCCGAACGCTATCTGGTCGATCCGCGGCCGCCGGTGGGCTTGGCAAACATCAGCGTCATCGAAGCCAAGGCCAAAGACGGTGTGCCGCAACTGGTAGAAAAACTGATTGCCGAAGCCGCACGGTACTGATTGCCGCTAGTCCGCCAGAAACATACGGCAGTTTCGCCGAAACCAGCCTGCTGTTTTCAGGTAGCCCTCCTGCGGCAAAAGGCTACCTGAAAACTGTAACCCTTTATTTCAAACACCACTTACCTAAAACACGCCCATGACCACCATCCTGCTTTATTCCTTCACCTACCTGGCTTTCGCCGTTGCCGCCGTGCTCATCTCCAAAAAACTGGGCTTGGGTTCAGTATTGGGCTATTTGATGGCCGGCATCGCCATCGGCCCGGTTTTAGGCTTCGCCGGCAAAGAAACCGAATCCATCCAGCACGTTGCCGAATTCGGCGTGGTGATGATGCTGTTTCTGGTCGGTTTGGAGCTGGCGCCGCAAAAGCTGTGGCAGCTGCGGCATAAACTCTTGGGGCTGGGCGGATTGCAGGTGCTGCTTTCTGTGGCAGCGATTGCCGGCATCACCATAGCCATCGGCAAAAGCTGGCAGATGGGCGTGGCCGTGGGCTGCATCCTGGCGCTCTCCTCCACCGCCATCGTGCTGCAAACCTACAGCGAAAAAAATCTGATGCAGTCGCCCGGCGGGCAGGCAGGCTTTGCCATCCTGCTGTTTCAAGACGTGGCCGCCATCCCGATGCTGGCACTCTTACCGCTCTTGGCCGTCGGCCACCACCCGCGCAGCCAGCACACCACCAACCTTTTGGCCGACCAGCCCGGCTGGGTGCTCGCCGCCGTGAGCATTGTCGCCATTTTGGCCATTGCCGTGGGCGTACGTTATCTGGTACCGCGCATGTTCCGCTTCATCAGCAAAGTCCGCCTCAACGAAATGTTCACCATGTTCACCCTGGCCTTGGTGGTGGGCATCGCCACGCTGATGTCGCTCGTCGGCCTCTCCCCCGCGTTGGGCGCATTCGTGGCCGGTGTGGCGCTGGCCAACAGCTCCTACCGGCACGAAATGGAAAGCCATCTCGAGCCCTTCAAAGGCCTGCTCTTGGGGCTGTTTTTCATCACCGTGGGTGCGGGCATGAATTTCACTCTGCTGGCTAAAGAGTTCTGGGTGGTGGCTGCCATCACCTTAGCCACATTGGCAGTAAAAGGCATTATTCTCTTCATCCTCGGCCTGCTATTCCGCCTGCCGCGCATGGGCAGCAAACTGCTCGCGCTCAGCCTGGCGCAGGCCGGTGAATTCGGCTTTGTGCTGCTTACCATCGCCCGCCAGAGCCATGTGCTGCCGCGCGCCATGGCCGACCGCATCTCGTTGGTGGTTGCCCTCTCCATGCTGCTCACCCCGCTCCTGTTCATCTTCTACGACAAAGTGATCGCCCCACGCGGCATCGTGGAAGAAAACCAAGAGCGCCCACACGACGTGATTGAAGAGGAAAACCCCGTCATCCTGCTCGGCCACGGCCGATTCGGCCAGCAAATCAACAGCATGCTCACCGCCTGCGGCTTCCACACCACCGTGATCGACTACCAAGCCGACACGGTAGAAGGCCTTACCAAATACGGCAGCAAAACCTACTACGGCGACGCCACCCGCCCCGAGCTGCTCAATTCCATTGGCCTGGCACACGCCAAGCTGCTCATTATCTGCATCAGCAACCTCGAGCACGCCACCTCAATCGTGGAATTCGTCCACCGCCACTACCCCAACCTGCCGGTGATTACCCGCGCCTACGACCGCATCCATGCCTACCACCTACACCACGCCGGCGCCAACTACATCATCCGCGAAACCGTAGATGCCGCCATCCGCAGCGGCCGCCTCGCGCTGGAAAAACTCGGCATCAACTCCGAAAAAGCCCAAGAGCTCAGTGAATTCTACGCCGCCCGCGACCGCTACCAGATGGACAAAATGGCCGAAAAATACAACCCCGACCTGCCCATATTCGCCAACGAGCCCCTGCTCCAAGCCGCCCGCGAAATCGATACCGAAACCGCCCAAATGATGCAGGCCATACTGCGTGGCGAAAGCGTAGAATGGCAGGAAGACCCCGAAAGCTGGACCCGCCTGAAAAAAGGCCTCACCTAAACCACTGAGCCTGCCATGCCAAGTAAAATCGACCTCCGCCGCCACTTCCGCCGCCAACGGCAAGGCCTTATGCCTGCCGCACGTCAGCGTGCCGAGAAGCGCATCAACAACCTGCTCAAAGGCTACCTGAAACGCGGCAAACGGCTGGCCATCTATTGGCCCATTGGTAGCGAGCTACGGCTCGACAGCCTCGCCGCCGCCGCCCGATCGCGCGGCACCGAGCTCTACCTGCCCTACATCGAACTACGCCGCCAGCGCCTGTGGTTTACCCCTTTCCCGCAACAAGGCCGCCCCGAACGCCGCCGCCAAGGCAAACTGAACATCCCCCAATTTGCCGGCCGTAAAATCCGCATCCACAACCTGCATAGCATCATCATCCCCCTAGTCGGTATCGACCGGCGCGGCTACCGTCTCGGCCAAGGCGGCGGCTTCTACGACGTTACCCTCGCCGCCACCCGCCACCGCCTCTGCCCGCACAAAATCGGCGCGGGTTTCGCCTGCCAGGAAACCGATATCCTGCCCGCCGAAGAGCACGATATGCAGATGGATGTGTGGGTGTGCGAAAACGGCATCCGGCGTTTCGGCAAAACGGCCAATGCTCAGCGCTAGCTAAAAATGGATACAACAAAGGCTACCTGAAACTTTAGCTGCGCAGAAACTTCGCTGCGCTGCGTTTTCAGGTAGCCTTTTTATTGAAGCAAACGCTTTACTGTACGCCAAAATTTTCAGGTAGCCTGCTTTCGATATAGCAGGCTACCTGAAATTGTGTTTATAGCTCGAAAGCTATTTCGTCTCCGGCACCTTGGCAACGGACACCGTGGCGGGGCGCAGTACGCGGTCGTGCAGGGTATAGCCCTTCTGCATCACATTCACGATGGTGTTCGGCTCTTGCTCGCTTTCCACAGTTTGGAAAGCCTGGTGGCGGTGCGGGTCGAGCTTATCGCCGGGCTGGGGCAGAATTTCTTTAATTTGAGCTTGCTCGAAGGCACGCTTGAGCTCGGTGAGGGTCATGTCTACGCCCATTTTCAACGCATCGAAATTACCGCTTTGGTCGAGCAGCGCCATTTCCAAATAGTCTTTTACTTTCAACAATTCTTCGGCAAATTTCTTGGCGGCAAATTTGTGGGCAGCCTGGATTTCTTCCTGATGGCGGCGGCCTAGGTTTTGCAGCTCAGCCTGATGGTACTTGTTGATATCGGCCAGCTCGGCTTCCAGTTCGGCCACGCGTTGAGCCAGCTGCTCCGGCGTAGGTTCGGCGGCGGCTTCGGCGTTGGCCTGCGGCTCGGCCGCTTCGGCCTGGGCTTCTTGCTGCGGGAGTTCGGTTTCGGAGTTTTGGTTTTGCTGTTGCTGATGATGAGACATAAAAATTCCTTTGAAAGAGGGCTTTTGCCCTGCCAAATGGGGCGGGGCAGCCGATTTTCAAGCTAAAAGACGGCGGCGGGCATAATTATTTTACTGCGTCTGTCAGAAACAGTGCGTACCGCTCGTCTATCCAATAAGCCGGCTGTGGCGGCAAAGTTAATTTCATCAATCGCTTTGTTAAATTAAGCCCATGGCGGGCAAGTTACTATTTCCTTATAATCCGCGCACATTTTTGTGCCCTTGTTTCAACTTCGTTGAAGCTAACGCTTTCAGGTAGCCTTATATGTTTAAAAAACTGATTCAATCTTTCATCCTGCCCGTGCTATTGGGCTCCGGCATGGCGGCACATGCGATCGATGCCGGCCAGCTGCTGCCGGCGGAGCAGGCGTTCCGCCCCACGGTGGCGACGGGCGAGCAGGATGTGGCCGTACAATTCCAAATTGCCGACGGCTATTATCTCTATCAAGAAAAAATCCATGTGGAAACCGAGCCATCCGGCCTGCTGGGCGCGGCTGAGTTTTCGCCAGGCAAGGAAAAGGAAGACGAATTTTTTGGCAAGCAAACCGTGCACTACCACCAAGCCGTGGTGAAACTGCCCTTCCAATCCACTGCACCCGCCACTTACCGCATCACGCTCTCCTACCAAGGCTGCGCGGATGTGGGCGTGTGCTATCCGCCGGTCACTAAAACGCTGGAAATTAAAGGCACGGGCGTGTATGGCGATACAGCTACCCCGCCCGCCGGCGGCAGCAACCGCTTTACCGCGCCGCAAGATGGCGCACCCGCAGCCAGCCCCGTGCCGCAGCCGCGCAAAAGCCCGTTCAGCCTGTCGCGCGACACATTGGGGGCAAACCTGCTGGCTTTTTTTAGTTTCGGCATTGGCTTGAGTTTTACCGCCTGCATGTATCCCCTGCTGCCCATTGTGTCGGGCATCATCGTGGGAGACCGTGCCAATGCCGGCAAATGCCGCGGGCTGATTTTGTCTTCGGTGTATGTGCAGGGACTGGCGCTCACCTATGCCGCCGTGGGCGTGCTGGCCGGGCTCACCGGCTCGCTGCTCACCGTGTGGCTGCAACAGCCGTGGGTGGTGCTTTCCGCCGCCGCGCTGATTGTGGTGCTGGCGCTGGGCATGTTCGACGTGTTCACCATCCAGCTGCCCTCCTTTATCCAAAGCTATTTCCAGCAGCAGAGCAGCAAGCTGTCCGGCGGCAAAATGGCTTCCGTGTTTGTGATGGGCATGCTCTCGGCGCTGATTGTCGGCCCCTGCGTGGCGCCGCCCCTGGCCGTGGCCTTGGGCTACATCGGCCAAACCGGCGATGCCGCGCTGGGCGGCCTGGCTTTATACAGCATGGCGCTGGGCACCGGCGTGCCGCTGATTTTGGTGGGCACATTCGGCGGACACGTCCTGCCCAAGGCCGGCGCGTGGATGAACGGCATCAAACATGCCTTCGGCATCATCCTACTGGCCGTGGCCGTGTATCTGGCCGCCCCCTTCCTGCCCTATGGCCTGACCGTGGCGCTTTATTCACTGCTGTTGGTTATCCCCGGCGGCCTGCTGTTGGGCAAACACCTGCGCAACCGCCAAATCAAGCCGCTGGCTATGGGGCTGGGCAGCCTCCTGCTCACCGTGGGCGTATTTTTCGCCGTGCAGAGCGTGCGCATGCAGCCCACCTTCCTGCACCAGGCGCTCACCGTGTTCCCGCCGCAGCAAACCGCGCACCGGGTATTCACTGCGCCGCAGCAGCTCAACAGCGCTATGCAACAGGCTTTGGCCAGCGGCAAGCCGGTGGTGCTGGATTTTTATGCCGACTGGTGCGCCAGCTGCAAGGAGATGGAATACAAAACCTTCAGCCGCCCCGAAGTGCAGGCTGCCGTACCGCCTGATCGCGTATTCAAAATCGACCTCACCGACAACACGCCTGAGCAGCGCGCGCTGTTGCAGGAATACGGCCTGCCCGGCCCACCAGGCATCTTCGTTATCCATCCCGACGGCCGCCGCAGCAGCCCGCTCATCGGCTTTACCGAGCCGGCGGCATTTATCGAATGGTATCGGCAGCAGGTTTCCTGAGGCCGGTTGGGATAAGAGCAAAGGCTACCTGAAAAGTTTCAGGTAGCCTTTTTCTATGCGGCCATATTTTCAGGTAGCCTGAAATCTTGTGGCTACCTTCAACATTAAAGAAGCAAACCAAATGCCGGCATGGCAACACCAGCCACACTCCACACAAAAGGCTACCTGAAACTTTTCAGGTAGCCTTTTCCATCACGCAGCAGCCTTATTCAAACGGGCGCACCGGCATCCCGAACATCGCGCGGGCAGTGTTCAGCATCTGGCAGGAGAAGCCCCATTCGTTGTCATACCAAGACAATACTTTCACCATATTGCCGTTGGAAACCTTGGTCAGCGTGCTGTCGAACACGGAAGCCTGGGTGGTGTGGTTGAAATCGGAAGACACCAGCGGCATGCTGTTGTAGCCCAGCACGCCTTTCAGGTAGCCTTCGCTGGCGGCTTTTAGCAGTGTGTTGATTTCTTCCGCGCTGGTATCGCGGCCGGCTTCAAAAGTTAAATCCACCAGAGAAACGTTGATGGTGGGCACTCGCACGGCGAAGCCGTCCAGTTTGCCTTTGAGCTCTGGCAACACCAAGCCCACCGCTTTGGCGGCACCGGTTTTGGTGGGAATCATGTTTTCCACCGCGCTACGGGCGCGGCGCAGGTCTTTGTGGTCCACATCGGTCAGCACTTGGTCATTCGTAAAGGCGTGGATGGTGGTCATCAGGCCTTTGGCAATGCCCACGCCCTCAGCCAGCACTTTGGCTACAGGTGCCAGACAGTTGGTGGTGCAGGAAGCGTTGGACACAACAGTCATCTCAGGGGTGAGCACTTGGTGGTTCACACCGTATACGACGGTGGCGTCCACATCGTCGCCGCCGGGTGCGGAAATCAGCACTTTTTTCGCACCGGCCTGAAGGTGTGCCGAGCTTTTTTCTTTGCTGGTGAAAGCGCCGGTACACTCCATCACCAAATCTACGCCCAGCTCTTTCCACGGCAGCTGGGACGGATCGCGCTGAGACAGGAAGCGGATTTTGTCGCCGTTCACAATCAGATGGGTTTCATCGTGCGACACCTCGGCGGCAAAGCGGCCGTGCACGGTGTCGAATTTGGTAAGATGGGCGTTGATTGGCAAATCGCCTCCAGTGTTGATGGCAACGACTTCAAATTGGTCGCGCAGGCCGTATTCGTAAATCGCGCGCAACACCTGGCGGCCGATGCGGCCATAGCCATTGATGGCAATCTTCAAGCTCATGTTTACACCTTTCGTGAATTCCAAAAAAACCCGCGCCAAACAGCCCGGGCAGACACAAAATAACAAAGCGCATTATAGCGGGTTTATCCGCAAAACTACAGCCGCCAAATCCTAAGAGGCTACCTGAAAACATAATTCTGCCGTTTCCCTCTTTACTTTTCTCTGCCGCAAGGTTAAAAAGGCAGTCTCATTTCATTCATACTTCTTTACCAATCAAGGAGCAGTTATGCAAAAAGTAGGATTTATCGGCTGGCGCGGTATGGTCGGCTCGGTTTTGATGCAGCGTATGCACGAAGAAAACGATTTCGCCCACATCCCCGAAGCCTATTTCTTCACCACCTCCAACGTAGGCGGCAACGCTCCCGATTTCGGCCAGGCCGCCAAAACCCTGCTTGATGCCAACAATCCCTCCGAATTGGCCAAAATGGACATCATCGTTACCTGCCAGGGCGGCGACTACACCAAATCCGTGTATTCCCAACTGCGCGAATCCGGCTGGAACGGCTACTGGATCGATGCCGCCTCCGCCTTGCGTATGAACGACGATGCCGTGATCGTGCTCGACCCGGTAAACCGTAACGTAATCGACGACGCCCTGCAAAACGGCGTGAAAAACTACATCGGTGGCAACTGCACCGTTTCCCTCATGCTCATGGCCCTGGGCGGCCTGTTCCAAAATGGCCTGGTGGAATGGGCTTCAAGCATGACCTACCAAGCCGCCTCCGGCGCGGGCGCCAAAAACATGCGCGAACTCATCAGCGGCATGGGCGCCATCCACAGCCAAGTGGCCGCCGAGCTGGCCGACCCCGCCAGCGCCATCCTCGATATCGACCGCAAAGTATCCGACTTCCTGCGCTCTCCCGACTACCCCAAAGCCAACTTCGGCGTGCCGCTGGCCGGCAGCCTGATTCCGTGGATCGACGTAGACCTGGGCAACGGCCAATCCAAAGAAGAATGGAAAGGCGACGTTGAAACCAACAAAATCCTCGGCGGCAGCCGCCCCACCATCGTGGAAGGCTTGTGCGTACGCATCGGCGCCATGCGCTGCCACAGCCAAGCCATCACCCTGAAGCTGAAACAGGATCTGCCCGTATCCGAAATCGAAAGCCTGCTGGCCGGCGCCAACGATTGGGTAAAAGTTGTGCCCAACACCAAAGAAGCCAGCATGCACGAGCTCACCCCCGCCGCCGTTACCGGCACGCTCACCGTGCCCGTAGGCCGCATCCGCAAGCTCGCCATGGGCGGCGAATACATCAGCGCCTTCACCGTGGGCGACCAACTGCTCTGGGGCGCGGCCGAACCGATCCGCCGCATCCTGCGCATCGTATTGGGCAATTTAGATTGATTTAACTTGCCCTAAAACACCATTAAAGGCTACCTGAAAACAGTCTTGGCTGATTGTCAGGTAGCCTTTATATTGCTTCATCCTCTTTCCGCCGCCCGAAATCTTTGCTTCATCAGGCTACCTGAAAACGATGTTTCGGCGTAGCCGAAGCTGAGTTTCTGCGAAGCTAAAACCCAGTCCCGTTTTGCGCTAAAATACCCGCTTTCCATCCTCCCACAAGGCCGCCCGCCATGCCCCAGCAAACCGCACACTACCTCAAAGACTACCACGCCCCCGAATACCTCGTGCCGCACATCCGCCTGAATTTCGATGTATACGAAGACCACACCGCCGTTACCGCCGAACTTTCCATCCAGCCCCAACCCGATGCCGGCGGCACATTGGTGCTGCAGGGCTCGGCCGAGCTGGTTTCCCTCGAGCTCAACGGCCAAAGGCTACCTGAAACCGCCTACATATTAGAAAACAACACCCTATCCATCCCAAATGTTCCCGCCCAGCCCTTCAAGCTAAACGTAGTCACCCGTCTTTATCCACACAATAACAAATCCCTGATGGGGCTCTACGCGAGCGGCGGCAACCTCTACACCCAATGCGAACCGGAAGGCTTCCGCAAAATCACCTACCACCCCGACCGCCCAGACGTGATGGGCATCTACACCACCCGCATCAGCACCGACCGCGCCCGCTTCCCTGTGCTGCTTTCCAACGGCAACCGCACCGGCCACGGCACGCTGCCCGACAATCGCCACTGGGCCGAATGGCACGACCCCTTCACCAAACCCAGCTACCTGTTCGCCCTCGTGGCCGGCGATTTGGTGTGCACCCGCGACAGCTTCACCACCCGAAGTGGCCGCCAAGTGGCGCTCGAATTCTTCACCCGCGCCGAAGATGCCGGCAAAGTGCGCTTCGGCATCGAATCGCTCAAACACGCCATGCGCTGGGACGAAACCCGTTTCGGCCTGGAATACGATTTGGATATTTTCATGGTGGTGGCCGTGGGCGACTTCAACATGGGCGCGATGGAAAACAAAGGCCTGAACATTTTCAACACCGCCTGCGTGCTGGCCGACAGCCGCACCGCCACCGACGCCGATTTCGAGCGCGTGGAAGGCGTGATTGCCCACGAATACTTCCACAACTGGACCGGCAACCGCGTTACCTGCCGCGACTGGTTTCAGCTCTCGCTCAAAGAAGGCCTCACCGTATTCCGCGACCAAGAATTCTCCGCCGACCGCGCCAGCCGCGAAGTCCGCCGGATTGAAAACGTATCCTTCCTGCGTGCCCACCAATTCCCCGAAGACGCCAGCCCCACCGCCCATCCCGTGCGCCCCGCCAGCTATGTGGAAATGAACAATTTCTACACCCTCACCGTGTATGAAAAAGGCGCGGAAGTGGTGCGCATGTATCACACCTTCCTCGGCGAAGAGGGCTTCCAGAAAGGCATGAAGCTTTATTTCCAGCGCCACGACGGCCAAGCCGTTACCTGCGACGACTTCCGCGCCGCCATGGCCGATGCCAACGGCTTCGATTTCGAGCAATTCGCCCTGTGGTACAGCCAGGCCGGCACGCCGGTGCTGGAGGTTTCAGGTAGCCTGCAAGCCGACAACCGCTTCGTGCTGAACATCCGCCAAAGCATACCGCCCACTCCCGATATGGCCGCCAAACAGCCGATGATGATTCCGCTCAAACTCGCCCTGTTCAGCGCCGACGAAGACACCTTCGGCCAGCCCATCCACTTCAGGCTACCTGAAAGCGTACAGGAGCAAACCGAAGCCGTGCTCACCCTGCGCCAGGCCGAAGAAAGCGTTGCCCTGCAATTTGAAGGCGGCTATCAACAAGTCGTCCCCTCCCTGCTGCGCGGCTTCTCCGCCCCGGTAAACCTGAACTACGCCTACAGTGAGCACGAACTCTCCGTGCTGCTCGCCTGCGACAGCGACCCCTTCGCCCGCTGGGAAGCCGCGCAAACCCTCTACCGCCGCGCCATCGCTGCCAACGAAGCCGCCCTGCTTTCAGGTGGCCCCCTGCCCGAGCACGGTGCGCTGCTGCAAGCCATCGACTACGTTTTGCGTGCCGACATCAGCGCCGCCTTCCAAGCCGCCCTGCTCGCCATTCCCAACGAAGCCGAACTCTGGGCCGGCCACCAAAACATCGATCCGCTCATCGTCCACCGTGCCCGCGAAGCCCTGCTCGATTTGATTGCTACGCACTTTGCCGAACAATTCGCCACACTCAACGCCGAAGCCCGCCGCATGGAGGAAGAGCAATCCGGCCTGGCCGAGCCCTACGAATACCACCCGCAGCAAGCCGGCTGGCGCGCCCTGCGCAATGCCTGCCGCGCCTTCATCCTGCGCGCCCGCCCCGGGCACATCGACCAAGTGGCCGCCAACTACAGCCAGATGGCACACAACATGACCCACGAATGGGGCATCCTCAGCGCCATCAACCACAACGAGCGCCCCGAGCGCAACCGCCTGCTCGAACAGTTCGCCGCCAAATTCCACAGCGACGACCTCGTGATGTGCAAATACTTCAGCCTGATTGCCGCCAGCCACCGCGCCGATACCCCCGCGCAAGTGGCCGCCGCGCTCGAACACCCCGCCTTTAGCCTGGAAAACCCCAACAAAGCCCGCGCCCTGCTCGGCAGCTTCAGCCGCAACGTGCCGCACTTCCACGCCGCAGACGGCAGCGGCTACGCCTTCCTCGCCGGCCAAATCGGACGCATCGACCGCTTCAACCCCCAAATCGCCGCCCGTCTCGCCCAAGCCTTCAACATCTGCGCCCAGCTCGAACCACAGCGCCGCAGCCTGATGCGCGCCGAGCTGCAAAAACTCGCCGAAAACCCCGCCCTCTCCAAAGACAGCGGCGAAATCATCAGCAAGATTTTGCAGGCTTCCGCATAGGGGGAACACAACAAAAGGCTACCTGAAACTTTCAGGTAGCCTTTTGTTATGCCGAAAACGGCTATCAAGCCTTACGCGGCTTCGGGCAATTCGAAGATTTCGCGCAGCAGTTTTTTGTAGAAGGCAAAAGCGGTGAGCGCGCCTTGCAGGGCTTGTTCGCGTTCGCTATCTGAAATGCCCAGATTGTTCAGCTGCTCGGCAAAGCGGCGCCAGTGTTTGCCCCGGCCGTCGGCATGCGGGCCGAGGTGGCGGGCACCGTGTTCGGCGTTGTAGCCGAGGTTGTTTTGCGCATCTTTAAACAAGAAGGCGGCGCCCACGTTGGAGCCTTCGGCGCAATAGAGCCAGCCCAATGCTTCTGCACCTTCCGGCTTGGGAATAGGCAGGGAAACGGCTTTTTCGGCAGCGTTCAGGTCTTGCAGGTCGAGGATGACATCATCGTAGCGGGCAAGCTCGGCCAGGCCGGTGATTTTTTCGTTGAGCTGCGGGTTTTTGTAGATATCATCCACAATTTTGTGGAACACGGCTTGCAGTTGTAGGAAGCGGATGTAGTTTTCGGTGTTGTCGAAAGGTTTAACCGACATCACCAGCTCATCCACGCTGTCGTGGGTGGTGCGGCAGTTTTCTTTCAGGTATTGGTTGAACGGGATATCTTGCATGGTTTGTTTTCCTTGTTTAAAGGTGTGTTGCTAACATCAATTTCAGGTAGCCTCCAAAGAAGCGCAGAGGCTACCTGAAAATGTAAGCTTCAACGTAGTTGAAACAGTTTCCTTACTGCCAAGGTTTAAAACTTGGCTTCGATAATAAGGCCGAAATTGCGGCCGGGCGCGCTGAAACGCTCAAGGCCGGCATGGGCGCAGCCATCGTGGTGGGCGATACCGCTTCGGTCGGTACAGTTATCCACACGGTTTACCGTGCCGAATTCGCGAATGCTGCGCAGGGTTTCCCAAGTGTAGTAATGACGGTTGAACAGGTTGTAAATGCCCGCGCTAATCGTTACATGTTTCCTAAACTGGTAACGGGCGGTTAAATCTACCAACCAGATATTGCTGCTGTGGCGTGCATAAGGGAAAACCCTGCCCGTATTGTCGTAGGAGGCAACGGTGTCTTCCGGTTTTTTGCGCGCAAAATAGCTAACGTTCAAATCCACGCCCCAACGGTTATCCGGCTGCTGGTAACCGATACCGATCACGCCGTTAAACGGCTGGATGGCGTTAATCGGGATATTGCCGTCGGCTTCGCCTTTGGTGTAGTTCGCGGCCAAGGTGGTGTACATACCGGCGGGCAGGCCGATGCTATCGAGATTCCAGCGGGCTTTCAGCTCCAAACCTTTGATTTCGGCCTGGGAACGGTTCACGTTTTGGTAAACGTCGGCGTATTCGCGGTTGCTCAAAGTTCTGGTGGTATAGTTCCAGGTCATCACCTCTTTGTAGCCGCGGTTCACGAAATCGATGAAATCGGTGTAGCGGGTGCGGTAGCCGGAAAGGCGTACATGTCCCCAATTGCCGTGCACATCGATGCCCAGCTCAACGTTTTTGGAGCGTTCGGCTTTCAGGTTCGGATTGGGCTCGACATAAAACAGAGTGTTGGGGAAATAGAACCACATTTCATCTGTGGTCGGCGCGCGGAAGCCGGTGCTGTATTTGCCTTGCAGGGTGACCGACGGGCTGATGTTCCAATCCAATGCAGCCACATAGCTGGGCGAACTAAAGCGTGCCTGTTGGTTCCACAGGCCTTTGGTTTCAAGCTGGCCTTTCACGTCGGGGTTGAAACTTTCCGTATCCAGGGTGTGCATTTTGATGCGGTCGTAGCGCACACCGAGGTTCAGCTTAAAGCGGTCGCTGAAGCGCAGGGTATTGTTCCAATAAAGATTCGTGTTATTGGATTGAGTGCTGACCAAGAACTCTTTTTCATCGCGGTCGGAAGCCAGGCGGTCAGGATAGAAAACGTATGTCCAATAACTGGTGTTGCTGTTGGTGTTGCGTTTGCGCGATCCGCCCACGCCGTAGGCCATATCCCACGTCAGGCTTTTGCCGAAATCGAAATGTTTTTCGGCGGCCACTTTGAATTGGTCGGTATCGTAATTCAGGCTGCGGCGGATGAAATAGTTTTCAGCACTCCGCCCCATCCGTTGAATGTAATCTTGAGTGGGAATATCCCAAGTCAAGGTGGTCATGCGGATTTTCTGCCGGTCTAGGCTCACCGTCAGCTTGTTCCACGGCCCCCATTCCAGCAGGTTTTCGTACTCCAAGCCAACACGGCGGCGGTAGGCCACGTCTTGGCGGTAGCGGTAGCTGGTGTGATCATAAGCACCAAACAGATTAGAGAACTCATCCGTTTCCCGATCCTGTCGGGTGGTTTCGTAAATACCGCTCAGATAGTTGCTGTCGTTGAAGTGATAGCCGAGGCGGAACAGGTCGGCATGATCTTCCGTGTTTTGCGGGTCGGGAGTGCCGCGTGCCACGCCGCTATATGTTGTATTACCAAATTGGTAGTTGTTATTGAAACGCAGATTGACGTTTTGGCCTTCTTTATGGTTTTTGGTTTCGTGCCCGTTACGCACAGTGCCCACCACCAAGGCATCAAACCCGCCCAGCCGACCGGCAGCGGTAATGCTGGCCAACCATTGTTCGGAGCGGCTCAGGTAGCCGGTTTTCATGCCGACATGGTATGGCTTGTCTTCATCCACATAATCGCGCGGCGATTTGGTGCGGTAAATCACTGCACCGCCCAATGCGCCGCTGCCGGCGGTGATAGAATCAGCACCTTTGCTGATGGTTACCTCGCTCATGTGCTCCAATTCGGCAGCGTTGCGGTTGGTGTTGAAGTTGCCATATGCGCCAAACAGTTCTTGGAAAGCGGAAGAAGAGCGGCTTTCACCTTGGTCGAGGCCGTCCACTACGATGGCTACGCGATCTTTATCCACGCCGCGGATACTGAAACCATTGGAGCCGGCACGGCCGCCTTCGGCCACACTGATGCCGGGATCGTAGCGCACCATATCGCGGATGTCCTGCACCATTTCTTTATCCAGCTGCTCGCGGCGGATGCGTTCGCGACCAAGCTGGCGCGGCGCATGCCTGCGACCTTGGATTTCGATGGTTTCCAATTGGGCGGAACCGGCATCGTCCGTTTCGCCCGCTGCCCAAATCGGGGCAGAGAAGATGCTGCACAGAGCCAAGAACAAAATACTTGGCCGGTGTTGATGGATATGTGTTTTCATGATTCTGTTAGCGAATTGAAAATGAAATAAAGGCTACCTGAAAATAGGATTAGGGATTAACGGGGGTTAAATCTGTGGCCGTGGTATCGCGGTCACGTCGAGTATCGGTGGCTGAACCGCCAAATACGCTGTCGAGGCTGCGGTTGCCGCTGAAAGTAACCTTGCCGCCGATTTCCGTACCGGCCGGGTCGTACCAACCGCTCTTGCCGTAAAAACCGCCGTTCACTTGGCCGCTCACTCCGCCTGAAGAGGCTGTGCCGCTGAACGTATTGCCGTTTACGGTAACGTCGTTGAAATCGATGTCCGCACCAAAATCGGCATTGCCTTTAATCGTGCCGCCCACTTTTCCGGTGTTGAAATTGACGGTTAGCAGAGAGTTAACCCTACGTGCCGGATTGCTGTCGGTATTGTAGGACGAGGCCACAACCGAACCATCTTTCACGCGGAAGGCCCAAACTTCGTAGGTAGCTTTGCCGGTGGGTGCAGTAGCGCCATCACGCTTCTGCATGTCCGCCGTGTCGGCCAATATGCCGCCCGCGAATAGGTCGGTTTGCCCGTCGGCACCAATCCATGCGCCATAACGCACCGATTGCAGGTAACCTGCGGGGAAATTAGCATCACCGTTTTCACAACACACCAGCAGCTTGTTGCCATCGCTTGAGGTTTGCGGATTAAGCTTGGTGGGTTGGCTTTTGTCGGGCGTAAAACGGCTGGAGAAGTTTGGTGGATTAGTGAAACCATCAAAGGCATAACTTTTACCGTTTGGCGCCTGATAGATGAATTTGTTTTCAGACGACGGCGTACCCCAATACTCCACATACCACGATACATAACGCAGCTGCCCGTTACCGGTTTGGAAGGTGGTGGGTGTTTCGCCCGTGCTGGCCGGACCAAGGATTTTGCTGGAGTCGGCCGGAGTCAACGGCGGTATGGGAGCGGTACCGTCTGGAATGTTTACCCCGCCGCTGCCGGCACATCCTGCCAATACGGCAGCCACAGACAAAGATAAAATCAGGTGTTTCATGCTTACTTAAATCCTGCCTTCGTTAAAAAGAATGGTAATATATCTCATTTCCATACATAAGAAAACCGCTTTATTTGCACGAAATATCTAAACTTAACGAAACCTTATCCATTATATTTCATTATTTTCAAACAATTATTTATCATATGCAGATGAAAACGAGTGTGCTTCTGATTATTTCTACGTTGTGTACAGCGCAACACAGTTGGGGCAATACAACGCCGGAACAGGATCAGAAGCGTTTTTTGCAAACAGGGCAACAGCAGTGGTTGCGGCAATTGGAAAACCATGAACAAATGCCTGCAACGGCAGATGGGCAGCAGGCTGCACCCGTGCTCACCCAGCAGGATTTGCTGGCACGGCCGCAGCTCTTGGCGCGGATGCTGGTGCAAGTGTTAAACGGCCCGCCGCAGCCGGAATTGTTGGCAGATTTGACTTCGCTGTATGCGCAAACGCCGCAGCCAAACACGGTATTGCTGCGGCGGGCGCAAGGCATGCAGGCCAAATATGCCGGTGATTACGCGCGCGCGGTGCAAATTTATCGGGAATTGGCGGCAGAAGAGCCGCAGGATGTGCGCATCCGCCTGGATTTAGCGGCAATGCTGGCAGAAGATAAGCAATGGCGCGAATCGGCGCAGCTGTTTAAAACTGTGCAGAGCGAGCCGGAGGTGCCGGCGGAAGTGCAGAATAATGTGCAGCATTATCTGAACCATATTGCCAAACAGCAGCAATGGCAGTGGAGCGGCGGACTCTCGCCCTCATTTGATAACAATGTGAACAACGCCCCGCCGCCGTATTGCAGCCCGTTCGGCTGCAGCCGCGAACGCGCAGAAGATGCTGTGGGCGTGGCTTACAGCCTGGGTGTGGCGAAAAACCAGCCGCTGGCCGGGCATCACAACCTGCGCATGCAGTTGGATGTGAGCGGCACCAATTATTATTGGAGCAACAAATCGGCCTACGACAGCGCCTACGGCCGTTTGGGTGCGGGCTGGCTCTGGCAGGATGCGCGGCAGCGGCTGTTGGTGATGCCGTTTTACCAATTCCAGCTCAGCGGTACCGACAACTGGGATGGCCGCAAACCGCAAAACAACCACACGCTGAAAATGCACATGTGGGCGCACGCCCCCGGGCTGCGCACAGAATACAGCCGCCTGCTCACCCCGCGCTGGCAGCTGCACACCGCACTGGATGCCTACCGCCAGCGCTATCGGATGGATACCAAAGCAGAAATGTATAACGGCTGGTATTTGGGCGAAAGTATTTCCCTAGCCTGGCGTGCCACAGCGCGCAACACGCTGTATGCCGGGCTGAATTTCAACCAGATGCTGCCTGAGCAATCCACCTTGCGCGGCAAGCCAAATAATGCCGCCTACCGCCGCCACGGCATCGGTGCCGGTTGGATTCACGATTGGGACGCACTGGGCGGCCTCTCCACCCGGCTCAACGTATCCTTCGCCGAACGGCGTTTCCGTGGCACCGCACTAAACATCACGCCGCAAGGCTTCCCGCGCGAACAACGCCGCGACCGCGAAATTCAATACTCCGCTTCACTGTGGCACCGAAACTGGACCATCCTCGGCCTCACCCCGAAGCTGAATTTCTCTTGGCAACACACCCGCAGCAGTCATGTGTGGGCAGAACGTAAAAGCCGGCAAGTGTTTGTGGAATTGGAAAAGCAGTTTTAACAAGAGGCTACCTGAAAGTTTTAGCTGCATAGAAACTATGCGGCATGATGTTTCAATTCATTGAAACCACACTTTCAGGTAGCCCCAATTCCCCGCCCTGCCTGTGCTATGATTCGCCTCCCATCCACACCACACAAACCCTACCATGACCACCCTGCAAAACGATACCTTCCTGCGCGCCCTCGCCAAACAGCCTGTTTCCCACACCCCGGTATGGCTCATGCGCCAAGCCGGGCGCTATCTGCCCGAATACCGCGCCGTACGCGCCCGTGCCGGCGGCTTTTTGGATTTATGCAAAAACACTGAGCTGGCTACTGAAGTAACCCTCCAACCCATCGAGCGCTTCGGCCTCGATGCCGCCATCCTCTTTTCCGACATCCTCACCGTACCCGATGCCATGGGCTTAGGCCTCTATTTTGCCGAGGGCGAAGGCCCGAAATTTGCCCGCCCGCTGCAAAACGAAGCCGACATTGCCACACTACAAGTGCCCGATATGGCCAAACTGCGCTATGTATTCGACGCCGTTTCCTCCATCCGCCGCGCGCTGAACGGCCGCGTGCCGCTGATCGGCTTTGCCGGCAGCCCCTTCACCCTCGCCTGTTATATGGTGGAAGGCGGCGGCAGCAAAGAATTCCACCAAATCAAAACCCTGCTCTACCGCCGCCCAGAGCTGTTGCACCACATCCTCAACATCACCGCCCAAGCCGTAACCGCCTATCTGAACGAACAAATCGCTGCCGGCGCCCAAGCCGTGCAGATTTTCGACACCTGGGGCGGCCTGCTTTCCGACGCCGCTTTCCCCGAATTCAGCCTGGCCTATATGCGCCAAATCATCAGCGGCCTCACCCGCGAACACGAAGGCCGCCGCGTGCCCGTTATCCTGTTTACCAAAGGCGGCGGCCAATGGCTCGAGCTGATGGCCGAAAGCGGCGCCGACGCGCTCGGCTTGGATTGGACGGTAAACCTCGGTCAGGCACGGCAGCGCGTGGGCAGCCAAGTGGCCCTGCAAGGCAATTTTGACCCCGCCGCCCTGTTCGGCACGCCCGAATCCGTCCGTGCTGAAGTACGCCGTATTTTGCACAGCTACGGCGAAGGCAGCGGCCACATCTTCAACCTCGGTCATGGCATCAGCCAGCACACCGACCCGGAAAACGTCAAGGCACTGGTGGATGCTGTGCATGAATTTTCCGCCCGCAGCATAGACTAAGCCGGCGGCTTGGTTTTCACTCCGTTCCGTTTCACTGATATTTTCAGGTAGCCCCAAGCTATTCAGGCTACCTGAAAATATCAACCACGTTATAGAGCCTCTCGAGTTTCATCATCCGCATCGCCCCGATTCCCGACTGCCAAAAACAGCGTAAAATACGCCCTTCCCCACCCCACTCAAGGATTAGACCATGCCGCACCGCAACATGCCCACACACACCCAGCCACAAGGCGAGCTCCTGCTGCGCACCGTAGCCATGCCCAGCGACACCAACCCCAACCAAGACATCTTCGGCGGCTGGATTATGTCACAGATGGATTTGGGCGGCGGGATCTTGGCTGCCGAAATCGCCCAAGGCCGAATCGCCACCGTGTGTGCGCAAGAAATGAACTTTATCCGGCCGGTGAAAGTCGGCAACGTGGTGTGCTGCTACGGCCGCTGCGTGCGCGTGGGCAACACCTCGCTCCAACTGAAACTCGAAGTGTGGGTGAAAACCCTGATGAATGAACACGTTACCGAAACCCGCGAGCTGGTAACCGAAGCCATGTTCACCTATGTGGCCATCGATGCCCAAGGCAACCCTCGCCCGGTGCCGAAAGAAAACAACCCCAAGCTGGCCGGCCTGCTATAAGCACTTAGGGCTACCTGAAAATCTTTGTACTGTTTTTCAGGTAGCCCGCCATCCCGCGTCGGGCAGCCATGCCCAACCTACTCCAAACATGCTATGAACAACGGTTTGGCATTGCGGTGAAACCGCCCAAACAAAAAGGCTACCTAAAACTGCATCCGCAGAATTTTCAGGTAGCCTTTTTCGCTTACTATCCGACGCCGTCGGCTCACCCCGACACATCCGCCCAAGTCAGCCCGAAGCGTTGCAGGTATTTGCGCAGGCGGTCGCTGTCGTTGGCGGTGGCGCGTTCCAGCCGCGAAACGTTAAACAGGGCGCGGCCGGCGGCGGCCATGTTGGGGTGGCGGCGGCATTCGGCGATGACGTGTTGCAGTTGGATGCGGTCGAACAGGTCGAGGGTTTCGGCATCGATTTTGGCGGGGAGGCCGTCTGAAAACCGGTTTGCAAAAGGGTTTTCCGCATCGTCCGCATCCGTTTCGTCCGCCCACAGCCATTTCAGACGGCCTATTTCGGCTTCAACCGATTCGGTCTGTATCCTGCCCTGCGGGGCAAGCGTGGCCAGGCGCATGATGCTGGCGGCAAGGTCGCGGAAATTGCCGCGCCATCGGGCTTCGCTTGAATGGGCGAAGGCAAGGTAGGCGGACAAGGCTTCTTTATTGAAACGGGTGGCGCGGCCGAGCTCCTGCGAGGCAAGCGCGAGCTGGTGTTCGATGTTCGGCTCGATGTCTTCGCGGCGGTCGGCAAGCGCGGGCAGCGGATAGTTCCAAATATTGATGCGGGCGAACAGGTCTTCGCGGAAGCGTCCGGCGCGGATTTCCCGCCGCAGGTCGCGGTTGGTGCCGGCAATAAGCTGGAAGCTGCTTTGCACTTCCTTGTCGCTGCCGACGGGATAAAAATGTTTTTCTTCAATGGCTTTGAGCAACATGGCCTGTTCGTCCAAGCCCAATTCGCCGATTTCGTCCAAAAACAGCACGCCGCCGTCGGCGGTTTTCAGGTAGCCTTCGCGCTTTTCCGCCGCGCCGGTAAACGCGCCTTTTTTGTGTCCGAACAGGGCGGAAGCCGCACCGTCGCCGCGCAAGGTGGCGCAGTTCACATCGACAAACTCGCCTTTAATCAGGTGGCGCGCTTTTTTCAACTCGAAAATCCTGCGTGCCAGCATCGATTTGCCCGCACCGGTAGGGCCGGAGAGCAATATCGGCGACGGGGAATGCAGCGCGACTTGTTCGATTTCGGCAATCATGCAGTTGAAGGCGGCGTTTTGGGTGGAGATGCCGCTTTTCAGATAGCGCACCGCGTCATCACGCACGGCGGCGAGGCGTTCGGCCAGCACGTCGTAACGCGCCAAGTCCAAATCGATGATTTCATAACCGCCGACATCGCCTTTTCCCATACTGCGTTTTTGATTTTTTGGCGGCGCAGTCTGCAACAGCACGCCGGGAATCTGGCGCGATTCCACCAATAAAAACAGGCAGATTTGCGCGACGTGCGTACCCGTGGTGATGTGGGTGAGATAGGTTTCCTCTTCCGTATCAAACGCATAGCCCGCCGCCCAATCGTGCAGCTTGGTATAAACCTCGGAAAAATCCCACGGGTTTTCCAGCTCCATCGGCACGAGATTGACGGCGGTGTGCGGCGACACATCTTGAATATCAGCTTTAACATGATCCGCCAGCTCGCGGTATTTCTCCGCATAAAACAGCTCCATACGGTCAATATGAAAATCCTGGTGCTGATTCATGGCGACATTCGGCCGCCACTTCTGCCAACGCCCTTGACCGAAACCACTGTCCAATACCGTGCCGAGAAAACTGACGGCAACGTTTTTTCTACTATTCAATTTTCTATCTTTCTATCTTTTTAGATATTTTTTAGCATTCTACTCCTTCCGTAGCAAAAGGCTACCTGAAAATATCTTTTATTTATTTTCAATCAATTAAAAATAATTTTTGCCATTTTCCTCATATTTGGCATAGCTATTGCAATATGGTTTCCAGGCACCGGCAAATGCCGGAGGAATTACAGCCTACTAAGCTCGAGGTCGCGGGTTCGAATCCCGCCTCTGCCGCCAACGATGGCAGAGTAGCTCAGAGGATAGAGCGCGTAACAATTTCTCCACTTCTAGTTGCCAAAGTGCCCCCTACGGGCGGATGCCGGCAGGATTACATTCGATGAACAATCGTCGTACTAATAATACGAAGCAGGAATCCTGCCACAGCCTAGCCGCCCACCCTTTTCCGGTACGGCAGACAGATGCAGGAGGAATTACATTCCACGTCCGAGGGTCGCGGGTTCGAGTCCCGCCCTGCCGCCAACAAACTTCTATGGCAGGATAGCTCAGGGGTAGAGCATCGGAAGAGAATTTCTCCAACACCTAGCTGCCTGCTGTACCACCCCTTTTCCGGTATGGCAGACAGATGCCTTGGGAAACTACAGTTAATCCGCGTGTCGCAGGTTCGAATCCTGCCCCGCTCCAAGCGGGTAGCTCAGTTGGTAGAGCATCGGCTGTTTCCCAAAAACCTAGCTGCCCGCCGTACCCCCTTTTTACGGCGGCAGGCGGATGTCTGAAGGGATTACATTAACCTTCCACGTTAAAAAACCGTATCTCTTCAACTACTAGCCGCCGCGCTGCCACCCATTCGAGGCCGTCTGAACAGTTCTTCAGGCTACCTGAAACCCTAAAAACAACAACACGAAAGGAAATGAAAAATGGCTAACACCACCTTGTTCCAATCCATGAAAACCCGTTTGACCGCCGCCAATACCCGCAACGAAGCAGGAGGCATCGCCTACACGCTGACACCCAAACAACAGCTCGCCCAACTTGCCGCCACCGGCTGCCTGAACAGCACTTACTACGCCGATGCGCAAAACCAGCTGGAGCAAGTATTGGAATTAACAAAAAACCTGGATGCCGAGTTTATCGCCAAAACCGCCGTGTACGCCCGTCAAAAAGGTTTCATGAAAGACATGCCCGCGCTGTTGCTTGCCGTGTTGGCGCAAAAAGATGTGAACATGCTTGCCCGCGTATTCGACCAAGTGGCGGACAACGGTAAAATGTTGCGCAACTTCGCACAAATCATCCGAAGCGGCGCGGTCGGCAGAAAATCCTTTGGCAACCGTCCGAAAAAACTGATGCAGACCTGGCTTTTGACCGCCACCGAAAAACAATTGTTGAACGCCGCTATCGGCAACACCCCGTCGCTGGCGGACGTGGTCAAAATGGTACACCCCAAACCGCGTGAAGCATGGCGCGCCGCCTGGTTTGCGTGGCTCATCGGCAAACCGCACGACCGCGAAGCATTGCCGCCTATCACCCGCGCCTTTGAAGACTACAAGCAAAGCCGCCAAGGCGCATTGCCCGACGTCCCCTTCCAAATGCTCACTGCCTTGGAATTGAACAGCGGCGACTGGGCGCAAATCGCCCGCAACGGCTCATGGCAGCAGGTTCGTCAAAACCTGAACACCTTCCTGCGCCACGATGTGTTTGCGAAAAGCAAAAACATCAAAATGGTGGCAGAAAAACTGCGCGACAAAGCCGCCATCCGCCGCGCCCGCGTCCTGCCTTACCAATTGCTGACCGCATATCAGGCGACATCCGAACAGATGCCGTTTGAGATCCGTGAAGCCCTGCAAGATGCGATGGAAACCGCCGTACAAAACGTACCGGCAATCCAAGGCAAAGTCGTGGTTTGTCCGGACGTCTCCGGCTCCATGCACAGCCCGGCTACCGGCTATCGCGGCAGCGCGACCACCAAAACCCGCTGCATCGATATTGCCGCGCTCGTGTCCGCCGCCATGTTGCGTACCAATCCGCAAGCCCGCGTGATACCGTTTGAACAAATCACGGTAAACGTGCAGCTCAACCCGCGCGACAGCATCATGACCAACGCCGAAAAACTCGCCAATATCGGCGGCGGCGGAACGGCATGCAGCGCACCGCTCGCCATGTTGAACCGCGAAAAAGCCGATGTGGATTTGGTCGTCATCGTGTCCGACAACGAAAGCTGGGCAGACCGCGAACAACATTGGGGCGGCAAAACCGGCCTGATGAAAGAATGGGACATCCTGAAACAACGCTGCCCCGAAGCCAAACTCGTCTGCTTGGATATCCAGCCCTACACCACCGCACAGGCGCAAAACCGCCGCGACATCTTGAACATCGGAGGCTTCTCCGACCAAGTGTTCACACTCATCGGCTCGTTCGCCGAGCAAGGTATGGGCGCGGATTTCTGGGTGGAAGAGATTGAGAAAACCGAGCTGGCGGCGGTGTGCTAGTATTTTTCAGGTAGCCTTTGCTGCACGGTGGAGGCTACCTGAAAAACTATGGGCAACACCAGCAGCACAGGCATTCCCATCCTTGATTTGATACTGCCATAAATTTTCAGGTAGCCTCTTATCCCAAAGGCTACCTGAAAGTATCAACTTCAACAAAATTAAGGGCTGCCGGCGATTACTCTTCCAGCCTTACCACCTGATCTTTCTCATCTCTCGGCAGAATCAGATTCAGCGCCACCGCCATAAGGCCGCCGGCGGCAATCGCATTACGGAACACCTCCGGCAGCGCCTTAAATACTTCCGGCTCAAAAGCCACGCCCAGGCCGATGCCCACCGAAGTGGCGGCAATCACGGCCTCTCGGCGGTTGATGCCGTGGGTCATGATGATGCGCACGCCGGCAATCGCAATCAGGCCGAACATCAGCACCATCGCCCCGCCAAGCACCGGCGAAGGAATGGTGGTGAACACGCGCCCTACCACAGGAAACAGCCCGGCCAGCACCAAAATCACCGCAATATAGCGCCCCACATGGCGTGAGGCCACGCCCGTCATTTGGATCACGCCGTTATTTTGCGCAAACGTGGTGAGCGGCAGCGAGCCGAGCGCCGTGGCAATCACCGACACCAGCCCGTCGGCAAACACCCCGCCGCGCAGCCGTTTTTGAAACTCGTCGCCCTCATACGGCTGGCCGGACACCATCGCCGTGGCCGTAAGGTCGCCCACCGCCTCGAACACGCTCAACAGATAAATCGTACCCGCCACCAAAAACGCGCTCCAATCAAAGGCAAAGCCATATTTAAACGGCACGGGCAGCGTGAACAGCGGCGTGTTTTGCAACGGCGAAAAATCCACCATACCCATTGCCAACGCGGCAATATAACCCGCCACCAGCCCCACCGCGATACCGCTCATACGCAAAAACGGATTGCGCATACAGTTAAACAGCAACACGATGACCAACACAAAACCCGCCAAGCCGATATTCTGCACCGAGCCGAAAGCATCCGTGCCTTTCGCGCCGAAACCGCCGCCGAAATCAGTGATGCCGATATCAATCAGGCTCAAGCCGATCAGCAGCACCACCACGCCGCTGACCGTGGGCGTAATCACCCGTTTCAGGTAAGGCAGCGCCCAAGCCGAAGCGCAAATCAGAAATGCCCCGGCAAACGACACGCCCAACAGCGTGGAAAGCATCACCTCCTCGCTCAGGCCGCCTTCGCGCATGCCCAAACCCAACGAAATCATCACGCCCACAAAGGAAAAGTTTACCGACTGAATCGAAAGCAGCCCCGAGCCCACCGGCCCAAAGCGGCTCACCTGCAAAAACGTGCCGATGCCGGAAGCCACCATCGCCATCGAAACCAAATAAGCCGTGGTTTCCGCAGGCAGTTTTAGCGCACCGCCCACAATCAGCGCCGGCGTTACCATCGGCACAAAAATTGCCAACAAATGCGTTATTGCGCTCAACAGCGCATTAGCAAACGGCGGCTTGTCTTCCAGCTTATACACCAAATCCGCCTCGGCGGCGGCTTTCATATCGGCATCGGCCATGATTTATTTCCCTGATAACAAAAGGATTAGCAACTCCCAAAGCCGCCGCAAAACAGCAGCCCAGGCTCAAATTTGGGCGCGATTGTAATGCTTTTTACACAAACAGTGCAAAGCAGGTGCATTCCGTTTTTCAGGTAGCCTTCCAACGCATAGCTATATTTCTACAAATGCTAGCTATAAAACTATATCTTTCACTATACACAGCAACCTTTCGCCCACCGATACAAAATAGTCTCCCGCAATATCAATCCATTAGACAAACATCCCGCTGCTTGGCACAATCCATGCTAAACAAACCATATTGTTAAAAAGGCTACCTGAAAGCACCCATGCCCTTGCTTCACCTCGAAACCCTACCCCATGCAGGCCTACCTGAATGGCAACACCGCCAACGCTGTGCCGCCATCAGCCGCTTCCACGAGCTCGGCGGCGTGCTTGATTTCCGGCAATTTGCCTACACTACTGCCGCCGCCAACGAAGCCGAACGCCGCGAATACCACCTGGCCACGGCCAGCCACACCCTGCACGCCGTTATCGCCGAGCGCAACGCACAGGCCGCGCAGTGCGCAGCCCGCTACCAAGTGCCCGCTCCCGCCGCGCTGGCCCAGCATTTCAGCCTGCAAGCCGATATGGGGTGCAAAATCAGCGCAGCCGAGTTCTACGGCAACCAGCTCGATTTGCAGCACACCCGCCTCATCGTGCGCGGACAAGGCAACCAATTCGGCCGTTTTCTCTATCATGACAGCGAAACCGATGTCGAGCACACCATAGCCCGAAATATGCCCAGCAGCGCCTTCTGCCATGCCTTCCTCAATCCGCCCTACCCCGCCCGCTTCGGCCAAACGGCCCGCGAAATCGGCGAATATTTCCTCGACTTCTGCCGCCAACTGTTCGGCAGCCTGAACCACATCGAAACCTACGCATGGAACACCGATTGTTCTGATTATTTTGCAGACGGCCGCGAATGGTGGGGCACATACTTCTGGACCGTATACAGCCCGCAAACCCGCCTCTACACTGGCATCATGGGCTCAGCCACCGATTAATCGAACACAAAGCAACAAACTTTCAGGCAGCCTCTAATCCTCCCCCAAGGCTACCTGAAACTGCCAACCAAACAAACCATGACTGCCCTCACCCAACTCTTGCTCCAAGCCTTTCCCCCTGCCTGCCAAGCTGAAGCCGGGCAGCTCTTGGCCCATATGCAACACCCCTGCTCCCCAAGCCCCTCCACAGAGCCGGACAAACTGCTGCTGGGCGGCCAAACCATCCACCTGATTCGTCGGCAATACGGCCTCGCCATCGCCCGCCGCCCCGAATCACTCAACCCCATCCAACGCGCCATGTTCCACTGCCTGCACACCCGACACCACGACGGCCATGTCCGCGAACAACACTTCGCCGCCCTGCTCGCCCCCGACCAGCCCGCCTTTGTTGCCCCCTTTACCGCCCAACTGCTCGGCGAATACGTTTTGCCCATTCAAGAGCAAGTGCACGCCTTTTTCCGCCACAACCGCGCCATCCTGGCCGCCTTCTTAGCAGAAAATCCTGCCTACTGGCACAAACAGCAAAACCGCATCCGCAGCTATTGGCACTGCTACCACCGCCATCAATACCCCGACTGGCCAAGCTACCCCATTAACCGGCTGGCACAGGAAATCAATGGCGAAGTAAAACAGCACCGCCGCCTTGCTTCAGGCAGCCTATCCTGAAAGCTACCTGAAAACGAAGCTACAACAAACCAACAAAAGAAAGACTTACAACCATGCAAAAATTCATCCTTATCCGTGGCCATCAAGGTTCGGGAAAATCGACTTTCGCCGAACAAAAAGCCGCCGAGTTTGCCCAACAATATCCCGATGCCGAAATCGTCCGCATCGAAAACGATTTACTCATGACCGATGAAAACGGCGTGTACCGTTGGTCGGGCGAGGCAGTGGATAAGGCACAGAAGCGCGGTAATGCCTTGATGACCGCAACTTTGAAACTCGGACGCCAAAATCTGAATCGCAATATTTTGATTATTAACTCCAACACCAACCAAAAGGCTTCGCGTTGCCGTCATTTGTTGGATCAGGCGAAGAAGAGCGGATTCCAAACGGAAATCTACCGCCTGCACAACTTCTATCCCAACCTGCACGGCGTGAAAGAGCATGACGTGCTGGCCGCCTATGTGAAGCTCAATCAAAACCCCGCGCCCGGCGAAATCCACATTGAAGCCCTGCAGCCGGCCAACGCGGAGCAGTTGGCAAAAATCGAGCAAATGCAGGCCATCGAGCAGCACGCCCTGTCGTTTGACGAAGCGCAGCAAACCTTCGTAACCGAACACTATCTGCAACATGGCAGCCGCAACTTTACCGCCAAAGCATCCAAACGTTATCCCGAATTGCGCGTGTTGAAATACGCCCGCAGCGTGTTCTACGACAACCGCTTCGACGACGCGCTACTGGAAATGCGCGGTTTGATTATCGACGCGCACAACCGCATCATCGTGCGCCCGTTTAAAAAAGTGTTCAATTATTCGGAACGTATTGCCAAAGGCAGCCGTTATCCGATCCGAATCGGCGACGAGAGATTGGTGGATGCGGTGGTAAAAGTAAACGGCTTCCTCGGCTGCTGCACTTTCGTCTCGCTTCCAAGCGACCACCCGTCCCACGGCGCGGCGTTTGACGGCAAAGTGCTGTATTCGACCACCGGTTCGCTCGACAGCGCGTTCGCGGACATGACCGCCGCACACTGCACACAATACGAAACCCTGTTCCGCGCTTATCCGAACCACACTTTTTTGTTTGAAATCACAGACGCGAAAGACGTCCACATCATCCGCGAAGAATTGGGCGAAACC
>NZ_DBHKXY010000046.1:0-126981 GCF_057315495.1 Eikenella sp. | reverse complement strand
GAGAAACAGCGAAGATGCGAACTATACGCCACCAAAATTACTTTGTCAAATACCTTTTGACCCATTCTTTACCAACAACAACACAGCCTCCAGACTACAAAAGGAAAATAACCTTTTGACAAGATAACCACAGATGCAATAGAATGCGCAGTTCTTGTGTTCTAGGCATTATCGAACGCCAGATAAATTAACCCTTTAGATAATAACCCCTCATGGAGTTGAGTATGTACGCGGTCATAAAAACCGGCGGCAAACAATACAAAGTTGCTGTTGGCGAAAAATTGAAAGTAGAACAGATACCTGCCGAACTCGACAGCCAAATCGAACTGACTGAAGTTTTGATGATTGCTGACGGCGAGTCTGTAAAAGTAGGCGCACCTTTTATTGAAGGCGCAAAAGTAACAGCCAAGGTAGTAGCTCATGGCCGCGGCGAAAAAATCCGCATTTTCAAAATGCGCCGCCGTAAACACTATCAGAAACGCCAAGGCCACCGCCAGAATTTCACCCAAATTGAAATCGTGGCCATCGCCTAAGTTTTTAACCTAATTCAGGAGTATCAAACATGGCAAGTAAAAAAGCAGGCGGCAGCACCCGCAACGGCCGCGATTCAGAAGCCAAACGCCTGGGCGTGAAAGCCTACGGCAACGAGCTGATTCCTGCCGGTTCCATCATTGTTCGCCAACGCGGCACCAAGTTCCATGCGGGCAACAACGTAGGTATGGGTAAAGACCATACCCTGTTCGCCAAAGTGGACGGCTACGTAGAATTTACCGTAAAAGGCGTACACAACCGCAAAACCGTTAATGTTCGCCCCTATACTGGCGCTGATGAATAATCAACAGCTAGGCTAATCTCAGGATGCTACCTCAGGTAGCATCCTTTTATTTTGCCTAATCAAATCACCCCAGCTAACACTCTATAATCCAGTACACAAGCATTATCCGCCATCAAAAATCTGCTTAGCTACCAACTGCTATAATCCTGTCATCTTTATTTTTCAAGTAGCCTCACCATGCCCACTACCCCTATTCTAGCCATCACCTCCGGCGAGCCTGCCGGCATAGGCCCCGATATCTGCCTTACTTTAGCTCAGCAGACTTTGCCCTGCCGCTGCATTGTCTTAGCCGACAAACAGCTCCTCGCTGAACGTGCCCAGCAACTCGGCTATAACACCCCCCTTGCCGATTACCATACCAACCATCCGCCTGCCCCTGGCACACTGGAAGTTTTGCACATTCCCCTCGCAACCCCCTGCCACACCGGCCAACTCAACTCCGCCAACGCCCGCTACGTACTCTCCCTATTGGATCGTGCCTATAGCGGCATCTGCCAAGGCGAATTTGCCGGCATGGTAACCGCTCCATTGCACAAAGGCATCATCAACGATGCCGGCATCCCCTTCAGCGGCCACACCGAATACCTAGCCGCCATCAGCCACACCAAACAAGTCGTCATGATGCTGGCCGGCAACGGCCTGCGTGTTGCCCTTGCCACCACCCACCTCCCCCTCAAAGACATCCCCGCCGCCATCACCCGCCCACTGTTGCACTCCGTGTTGCACATTTTACACACCGACCTGCAAACCAAATTCGGCATCACCAAACCCACCATCCTCGTGGCCGGGCTCAACCCCCATGCCGGCGAACAAGGTCATCTCGGCTGGGAAGAGATCCAAATCATTGAACCCGAATTACAAGCCCTGCGTACCCAAGGCCTCGATGTACGCGGCCCCTACCCCGCCGACACCCTGTTTCAGCCCTTCCTGCTCAAAGATGCCGACGCCGTACTCGCCATGTATCACGACCAAGGCCTGCCCGTACTCAAATACGCCTCTTTCGGGCAAGGCGTGAACATTACCCTTGGCTTGCCCTTCATCCGCACTTCAGTTGATCACGGCACTGCCCTCGACCTAGCCGGCACCGGCCGCGCCGACCACGGCAGCCTACTGACCGCCATCCAAACCGCCCTCGATATGACCGAACACTGGCAGCATCACCGCACGCCATCATAGCCGCACGCTATCAAGCACAAAGGCTACCTGAAAATCCACCACTTAGGCAGCAGTCTTAAAACTTTCAGGTAGCCTTCTGTTTAATTTATCTACATGATATAAAAACGCTTCCACGCACACAAAGGCTACCTGAAAAAATCTACAACACTTCCAGCCAGCACTCAGCCACGCCACTGGCAAGATCATTGAACCCAGTGCGCTTTTTCCCTATAATCGACACCCTTGTATGTAAACCTAACCTCTGCCGCCCATGGCCACACCCTTCATCGAAATGCAAAATGTCGCCTTTGCCTATGGCGAACGCCCCATCCTGAACAACGTCAGTTTTCAGGTAGCCAAAGGCACGTTTGCCGCCGTGATGGGTGGCTCCGGCAGCGGCAAAACCACCCTGCTGCGCCTGATTACCGGCCAGATTGCGCCCACTTCCGGCCGCGTGCTGATTAACGGCCGCGACCTTGCCGCATTCAACGCAAAAGAGTTGCACCAACATCGGCGCAATATGGGCGTACTGTTCCAATTCGGCGCACTGTTTACCGATTTGTCCGTATATGAAAACGTGGCTTTCCCGCTGCGCGAACAAACCGATTTGCCCGAAGAAATCATCCGTGATTTAGTGCGCCTGAAGCTCAGCGCCGTCGGCCTGCACGGCACGGAAAACCTGATGCCGGACGAGCTATCCGGCGGCATGTCACGCCGTGTTGCCTTGGCACGCACCATCGCCCTAGACCCTGCGTTGATGCTGTATGACGAGCCCTTCACCGGCCTCGACCCGATTTCGCTGGGCGTGATTGCCGACTTAATCAGCAAAATCAACCGTGCCCTGCGCTCTACCAGCATGATGGTTACGCATGATGTGCCGCGCTCGTTGCAAATTGCCGACCAAGTGATTTTCCTTGCCCATGGCGAAATTCTGTTTTCAGGTAGCCCGGAAGAAATGCGTAGCCTTGATTCACCATGGGTTACCCAATTTATCAACGGCCTGCCCAACGGCCCGGTTGCCTTCCGCTATCCGGCCGAGCGCGGCATACAACAAGTTTTGCTCAATAGCTGAATTATGAATTTTTTCCGAACCCTAGGCGCGAAAACGCTGGATTTCCTACAGGAACTGGGCAAAACCACCCTATTCCTGTTCGCCGTGCTGGCACGCTCCGGCACGCTGCTGCCGCGCCTGCGGCTGGGTATCCGCCAAATGTATTTCACCGGTGTGCTATCCATTGTCATCATTGCCGTGTCCGGACTGTTTGTGGGCATGGTACTGGGTTTGCAGGGCTACACGCAGCTGGCCAAATTTAAATCGGCCGATATTTTGGGCTATATGGTGGCCGCATCGCTGTTGCGCGAACTGGGGCCGGTATTGGCCGGCATCTTATTTGCCAGCAGCGCGGGCGGCGCGATGACCAGCGAAATCGGCCTGATGAAAACCACCGAGCAACTGGAAGCGATGAAGGTGATGGCAGTTGATCCCGTTGCCCGCGTGGTGGTGCCGCGTTTTTGGGCAGGCGTGATTTCCATGCCGCTGCTGGCTTCTATCTGCAATGTGGCCGGCATTTACGGCGCCTATCTTATCGGCGTACGCTATCTGGGCTTGGACGGCGGCATTTTCTGGTCGCAGATGCAGGCGAATATCGATGTAGGCTACGATGTGGTGAACGGGCTGATTAAATCGGTGGTGTTCGGCGTGGCTATTTCTCTGATTGCCGTGTATCAGGGCTTCCACTGCCGCAGCACGCCGGAAGGCATCCTGCGTGCCAGCACCCGCACCGTGGTGAGCAGTGCGCTTACTGTTTTGGCCTTGGATTTTGTTTTAACCGCCATCATGTTTATCGGATAAACAGATTATGAAAAGAAGCACTTTAGAACTTTGGGTCGGCGTTTTTGTGGCCTTGGGCATCGCCGCTGTGGTATTTTTATCACTGCGCGTGGCCGGCGGACAAACGGTTTCCCGCCAATCGTCCTACACCGTTTCCGCCAGCTTTACCGATATCGGCGGCTTGAAAGTAAAGGCCCCGGTGAAGGCTTCCGGTGTGGTAGTGGGCAGGGTTTCCTCCATCCAGCTCGATCCAAAAACCTACCGAGCCAATGTGAGCCTGAATATCGACAGCCAATACCGCTTCAGCACCGACGTTTCCGCCGAAATCCTCACTTCCGGCCTGTTGGGCGAGCAATATATCGGCCTGCAGCAGGGAGCAGAGGAAACCGAGCTGAAAAATGGCGACACCATTGAAATTACCAGCTCCGCTTTGGTGCTGGAGCAGCTAATCGGCAAATTTATGACCAACACCGTAGAAAAAAACGGCGCAACACAATAAACACACTACAATATTTTCATTTTTCACTGAGAAAGGAAAACATCAATGAAAAAATCCGCACTCACAGCCGCCCTGAGCATCGGCATCATGAGCATCGGTCTGGCCTTCGCTACGCCGCAGCAGGCCGTGGCGCAACTCAAGCAGAATAGCACCCAAGTGCTGAACATCTTGCAAAACGCCAAAAACAACAACGATGTGCAAGTTCGCCGGCAGGCCGAAAACTACGCCATCCCCTATTTCGACTTCACCCGCATGACCGAGCTGGCCGTGGGCGCCAACTGGCGCAACGCCACCCCGGCGCAGAAAACCGCGCTGACCGAGCAATTTAAAACCCTGCTCATCCGTACCTATTCCGGCACCATGTTGCAATACCGCAACGCTAATGTAGTTATCCGCGAGAACGCCGTTCAGCGCGGCAACAGCATTATCGTTACCGCCGACATCACTCCCGCCGGCGGCAAACCGGTCACCATGGACTACACCATGTACCAAAGCAGCGGCAAATACCGCATTTATAACGTGGCCGTGGAAGGCGCCAGCCTGGTAACCGTATACCGCAGCCAATTCAACAACACCATCGCGCAAAAAGGCATCGACGGCCTGATTCAAGAGCTGCGCAGCAAAAACGGCAGCTGAGTCCATGCACAGCGAATGCCGTGATGAAACCGTGTACCTCAGTGGGGAAGTAACCGTTTCCACGGTAACCGCCCCGCTGTTTCACGCCTATTGCCAACAGCTGGGCTACCTGAAAAACAGCCCTGCCCCCGCAATCGATTTCTCCGGCGTCAGCCAAGCCGATTCCGTCTGCATTTCCCTCATGGCCACCGCCAAACGCAGCCGCCCCGAAGCCACTTGGGTGTTCCGCAGCCTGCCCGCCGGCGTGGCGGCCTTGGCCGAATTGTATGAAGTAGGCGGCTGGATAACATCATGAAAAAACTGCTCACCCTCACCCTGCTCACCATCGGCCTCTCCGGCAATGCCCTGGCCGAAGGCGTCGCCTACGACCCCTATGAAGGCTACAACCGCTTCATGTTCGGCGTAAACGACCGCATCGACCGCTATTTCCTCGCTCCCGCCGCACGCGGCTACCGCACCGTTACCCCCAAACCCGTGCGCAGCGGCATCGGCAACTTCTTCAACAACCTGCGCGACATCGTGAGCGTAGGCAGCAACCTGTTGCGGCTCAACATTTCCAAAGCCGGCACCGACCTCGTGCGCGTAGGCATCAACACCACCTTCGGCTTCGGCGGCCTTATCGACATCGCTGGTGCCGCCCAAATGCCCAACAACAAAAACACCCTCGGCGACACCTTCGCCAGCTCGGGCTGGAAAAACAGCAACTACTTCGTCTACCCCCTGCTTGGCCCCAGCACCGTGCGCGATGCCTTGGGCAATACCATCGTCAGCGTTTACTCCCCCGAAAAATTCGCCCTCGGCAACGGCACCGGCTATTGGGCCGTCACCGGCGTGAAAGCCCTCGACACCCGCGCCAACCTGCTCGAACTCACCGACGGCGTCAACCAAGTCGCGCTCGACCGCTACGCCTTCATCCGCGATGCCTACATGTCCGCCCGCGCCAAACAAACCGGCACCACCCTGCCCGGCAGCGAAGACGACTACGTGCCCAGCTTTGAAGAAGACGGCGGCAATACCGGCAGTGCAGCCACAACTACTGCCGAGCAACCTGCCGCCGCCCCGGCCACCGCCGCCCCGCCGTCTGCCGAACCGGAGGCAAACAGCACCGCCCCCGCTGAAGCTCCTGCCCCGGCCAACACCGAACCTGCCGACCCGGCAGACCAAGAAAACAACAGCCGCCCCGCCCCCAATACCATCCACGAAGAAATCCTCAGCCGCTAAAATTGCCGCCCTTCCGATTTTCAGGTAGCCTTTCCGCAAGCAGCAAAGGCTACCTGAAAAACAAAGGCTACCTGAAACCTTTTCCCCCACCGCCTCAACAAAGGAGCGCATCATGTACGAAATCAACCGCAGCGTATTCCGGCTGGTGCCGCTACAGCCGTTTTGGAACTGGCTCACCGCCCTGCCCGGCGCCGAGCTCGACGACCTTACCCTCGAAGATCTGCAAAACAACGCCAACGCCTACCTCACCAACCCCTGCGATGACGGCGAAGAAGTGTGGGCGGAAATCAAATCCCAAATCGACACCATCTTTGCCGCCGAGCTGGCCGACTGGTGCGAAGACGAAAGCCAATGGCCTGATTTGCATCCCGATATCTTTGCCGAATGGTTTGATATCCAGCTCTCCCCCATCCTTTGCGACCTATCCGCCCGCGAAGTGGAACGCGAACCCTTCCAGCCCCTGTAAAACCAACGGCCGGCAGCCCATACGCCGGCCATTTCCATCCTTACCATGCCACACCACACCTACCTCACCGTGCGCGGCTACCACCTCGACGTGTACCGCCATGTAAACAACGCCCGCTATCTCGAATTCCTCGAAGAAGCCCGCTGGGATTATTTCGACCACAACGGGCTAGCCGAATTCTTCCGCAACAGCCGCTACGGCATGGCTATCGTCCACATCGACATCCACTACCGCCGTGCTGCTCTTCTCGGCGACCGGCTCGAGATTGAAACCGCCTTTGCCCAAACCGACGCGCGCCAAGCTGTGATCAGCCAAACCATCCGCAAAACCGGCAGCCCGCGCATCCTTGCCGAAGCCCGCGTCAGCTTCATGCTCATCGACCAAACCACCGGCCGCGCCATCCGCTTCCCTGCCGAACTGCAGCAAGCCATTGCCGCCCACATCCCGTCCAACCCCGCAGAATCCGCCCCATGAAAAAATACCTCGGCACCCTCCTCCTGCTGGCCGTGCTTGCCGCCGCCGGCTACATCCTGTTCGTCCCCAAACGCCAAAGCGCCCCCGCCTTCGCCCTGCCAAACCTGCAAGGCCAAAACGTGGATCAAACCACCCTGCAAGGCAAAGTTACCCTCATCAACTTCTGGTTTCCCTCCTGCCCCGGCTGCGTAACCGAAATGCCCAAACTCATCCGGATGCACCAAGACTACCAAGGCAAAAACTTCCAAATCATCGCCGTTTCCATCCCTGTACCGAGCGACCCCCTGCCCGTGGTGCAAACCTACGCCCAAACCCACCGCCTGCCCTTCACCGTGCTCCACGACGCGCAAGGCCACACCCAGCAGGCCTACCAAGTCATCGCCGCCCCCACCTCTTTTCTGGTGGATAAAAACGGCCACATCGCCAAAACCTATGTAGGCGAGCCCGACTTCGCCGAAGTGTACCACCTGGCCGACCAATTGCTTGCCGAATAACCCGCCCCAATATTTTCAGGTAGCCTTCCCCCGCAGCAAGGCTACCTGAAAAATCAACCACCAAATAATCAATCAATAATCCGCACCATGAAACCTCAAAAACGCCCCCTCAACGGCGTCCTCCTGCTCGACAAAGCCGCCGGCCTCTCCAGCAACAGCGCCCTCCAGCAAGCCCGCCGCCTCTACCGTGCCGAAAAAGCCGGCCACACCGGCGTGCTCGATCCGCTGGCCACCGGCCTGCTCCCCGTCTGCTTCGGCCAAGCCACCAAATTCGCCCAATATCTGCTCGATGCCGACAAAGCCTACATCGCCACCCTCCGTCTCGGCCAAGCCACCGATACTGGTGATGCCGAAGGCACCATCACCGCCACCAGCCACACCGAAATCAGCCAAACCGAGTTTCAGGTAGCCTGCCAACAACACCTCGGCGCACAGCAGCAGCTGCCCCCCATGTATTCCGCCCTCAAGCACCAAGGCAAACCCCTCTATCAATACGCCCGCCAAGGCATCGATATCCAACGCCAGCCCCGCAACATCCATATCCACGACATCCAAATCCTCCGCTTCCAACTCCCCGAAGCCCAAATCAGCGTGCAATGCAGCAAAGGCACCTACATCCGCACCCTCGCCGAAGACATTGCCAAAAGCGCCAACACCCTGGCCCATCTCTCCGCCCTGCGCCGTACCGCCACCGCCGGCTTCCAAATCGAACACAGCCACAGCATCGAAAGCCTTGCCGCGCTCACCGAAGAGCAGCGCGATGCCTTGCTGCTGCCCTGTGATGCATTGGTGCAACATCTGCCGCAGCACACCGCCAGCGAACCAACCATCCGCGCCCTGCGCTTCGGCCAAACCCCTGCCGCCCCGCCGGAGCTGCCAGAAAACACCCCCCTGCGCATCTACGCCGCCAACCGCGAATTCATCGGCCTCGTCACCAGCCAGCAAGGCTACCTGAAAGCCCTCCGCCTGATAAGCACACAAGCCGACTGAATTGGGCCAACCCCATATTTATGCTAGAATCGCGGCCTTTTTTACTTAACGTTCTACGGTCACGCCGACCATCGCGACATGCGTTACCCGATCAGCAGGCCGAGAACCTTCTCAACACAAGGAATAAGAATGAAAGCACAAACCCTACTGGCCATCGCCATCACCGCCCTTGGCTTGGCTGCTTGCGGCAGCGGTGGCGGCGGCAGCCCGATCGACAACGGTCGCAACGGCCCCAACCCCAACAATCCGATCAATCCCGACGATCCCAATCCGGGCGGCGGCAATCCTCCCCCGCCTCCCGCCAATCAGCGTACCGGCAAGGTCATCACCCTGTCGGCCGACGGCTATCAACGCATCGGCGAGCAGGCTCTGTCCTTCACCCAGCAAAACTTTGGCGTGCTGAAGGTAGATGGCCAAGAGCTGAACATTATCCCTCCCAACATGGTTGTCGGCGGTCTGCTCAATATGCAGGTACAAAACACCGCTCGCGTAGGGCAAGTGATGACGCAATCCAGCTATGGCTATGTCCGTGAAGGAACCAATGCCAAGGGCTATATGTTTTCACAAGGCATCGTGACCTCAGCCAACGACATGCCCACCGTCGGCGTCTTCAATTATGACGGCAATGTTGTTCACGCCGCCATGTCCAACCAGCCCGGCGGCCAGGTTGAAACAGGCGCCGCCAACTTCACTGTCGATTTCGGCAACCGCCTCATCAATGGCACGCTTACTCCCGCCAACAACGCAGAAGTTGTATTGGACAACGGCATCATTAACGGCAACAGCTTTAGCGGTACGGCCAACTCCGGCGCGGAATTCAGCGGCCACTTCTATGGCGGCCATGCCGACGAAATGGGCGGCACCTACCACAAACAAGGCGAGTACACCGGCGCGTTCGGCACACGGAAAATCGTTCCTTAACCGATCTGGCTGACACACGTTTGCTTTGCAGTTAGGCAAAGCAGTAACACAACAGGCTACCTGAAAACTTTCAGGTAGCCTGTTTCTCCTTATGCGGCCAGCCGGTCAATCCGCCTGCGTTTCAAACAACAACTTCAGCGTTTGTAAATCCTGACTGTCGGCCTGCAAAGCCTTACCTGCCGCTCCATGTTTGATAACCGCCAGCAGCACAAAAGCCCCATCGTGCGCCGCACTGTTAATCACAATGCCCACTTCCTCGCCATCGGCCTCCACCTTGCTGCCAACGGCTACAGGTTGGGCACTGCGGCACACCGCCATGCCGCGCCGTACTTGGCCGCGATACTGCGCGCGGGCGATGATTTCCTGCCCCGGATAGCAGCCTTTTTTGAAATGCACGCCGCCGAGCAGGTGCTGATTCAGCATTTGCGCCACACAGCTTTCCACGGTGGGCTGCGAAATCCACGGCCGCCCCTGCAAAATTTCGGCGGCCTGCCAGGCTTCGGCAGCGGCAGGGTGGTCGGCATCGGGCAGCGGCACGGAGCTGAGCAAGATGCGGTTACCCCCAGCCAAAGCCAACGTAATCAGCCCATTCTCGCCTTCTTCGGCGGCAAACTTGAGCGCGGCGGCATCGGTGCCCGTATCCGCACCGCTTTGGCCGTACACCTGCCAGGCGCTGTCGGTGTGGAACACCGTTTTGCTGCGTAGCACAAACATCCGCAGCCGCTTTATCGTGGCTTCCAGCAAATCCGCCGCCATCACCAGCAGAAAACGGTCGGCACGGCGCAACACCAGCATATTGGCTAACACCCGCCCGCGCGGCGAATTGTAAGTGGCGAAACAAGCCTCGCCCGGCTGCAAATCTAAAATGTGGTTGGAAAGCTGGCTGTGCAGAAATTCGGCAGCATCCGCGCCACTTACCTCCGCCACGCCGAAAAAGGGCAGTTTGCAAAGTGTGTGCATGGTTTTCTCCTGTGTTTTAGCAAACGAAATTTAAACCGATACTACATTGGCCCGACTGTATTATCTGCGGTCAGCCGCCTTATCTCGATTTAAATCTAATTCACGACACCTGATTTAGTCAGTAATTCTTCTCGCCAAAAAAGGCATAAGTTGCATCGTGGAACAGCTCGCTTTGTGCGCTGTCGGAATATTCCAGCCGCGCCAGTTCATCATCAAAGCCCGCACGCACTGCCTCCAGCACATCTTGCGCCATATCCGGCGGCAGGCTGCGCAGCAGGCTTTTCAACGCGCTGCCCAATACCAAGTTTTGCACGCGCAAAGCCTCGCAGCTTTCTTCCAAATAGCTGATTCTCTGATTGATTTCTTCCATAACCTTCTTCCTTTCCGCCACAGGCCACGCGGCCGGGCAATGGGGCGGATTATAAGCCCAAGCCCGGCGCTTGGACAGCCGCCACCCGCAGAGGCATATTTTATGAAATAATCAAACATCAAGACGGCTGCCATAGATAAATACATGCTGTATAAATAGAATTCATCTTTTGGCAGCCGTTATATTTCCGCAATTTTCAGAAGCGTTCCGCAAAACGCTATTTCAGCGGTTTGAGAATTTTACCGCGCCGGATATAGATTTTTGTCATCTGCTCAGAGGCATGACCAAGTTGGTCGGAAGCGCTGCGGGTGTCGGCAGATAAGTAAATATCCGTGGCGGCTTTAGCTCTCAAGTCGCGGAACTGGAATGCGGATAACTCTGCCGCCAGTTCAGGCCGCTGCTGCATGACGGTTTTTCTCAACTCTAAAAACTGCCTGCTTAGGGCGGCGCGGGATAGTGGTTTCCTGTGGCTGTTGAGAAACAGGTAGCCGTTATCTTGGTGGATACGGTCGATGATTTCTTTGAGTTTGCCGCTGATTTCAAAGCGCAGTTTGGCGCCTGTTTTCTGCTGGCTGATATGCAGGATGCCTTCGTGGATGTGGCTGCTGTGAATGCCGACTATATCAACAGGGCGCTGGCCGGTGATGTAGGCAATATCCATTAAATCGCGCATCTGCTGGCTGGCGGCCTGATAGACGGCCTGATACAGGTAATCCTCAATATAAACCTCACGACGCTTCTTGCTGTGCTTCTTGACGTTGCGGCAGGGGTTTTCTTTGCTTGTCCAGCCCTGCTCTCTGGCATAGTTAAAGATGGCGCTGAGATAACCGATTTCGTTGTTAGCTCCGCCGGGGGTGTCTTTGCGCCAGTCGAGATAACGGCGGACGTGTGCCGGCTCGATTTCGTCCAACGGCGCCGGGTTCTCTCCGCCGAAAAACTTAGACAGCTTGCGCACGGCGTTGTTGGCGCTGGAAATGGTGTTGCGGCTGCGGTGGCTGATGATATTCTGCAGGTAGCGTTCGGCTGCAACAGGAAAGGTAACACGGGCGGACTTAGGCAGTTTGGCTGCTTCGAGTTTACTCCACTCTTGGACGGCGGCAATGTAGTCCGTGCCAAGCGGGATTTCTTTGCGCCGCCCATCTTCCCGCCCGTCGTAGTAGTAATAGACGGTGGTCTTGCCGTTTTTTCGGGTGCGTCTGCGCGCCAGCATTCTATCCGGCAGGTTGCTGTTGGCGCTTCGTTTCCTGCCCATGATTATTCCCTCCTAAACTGCCGGCTGCCACCTGGGCTTGTCCGGCTTATGTTTTTGCGGTTTACCTTCCAGCACGCTGCGGCTGACAACAGGGTAGCCTGCGGCATTGGTAAAAAACGGAATGCCGTTTTTGCGCAGGGTTTCGGCCTGTTTTTTCGGCTGCTTGCGGCTGGTCAGTTCGATGATTTCTTCGCGGGTTAAAAAGGTGTTGGTCATATTCCCCCCTTCAAATAATAATCTTGATGATGGACTGTTCGCCGTCCACTTCTTCCAGCCCGTCTAATTCACGCAAGCCTTGCATGGCTACTTCGTACAATATCCGGCTAAGGTTCTCACGGGTTACGCCTTCGCTCGTTATCCGTGCTTCGCGGATTTCGTATTCAGGCTTGCCCACCAGCTTCAGCCATATTTCAAACCGGTACTTTCTGGGCTTGTCGAAGATGCGCTTACGCTTCGCAGGGTCGGCAAAGTCGCCGAACATCTCCGCCGCTTCCTGGAATTCGTCATAGGTATCTGCACCCACCAATGGGAAGGTGCAGTACCCGCGATAGGGCTTAGACGGTTTCCGCTTTCGGTTTCGGCTCACGTCTCAATCTCCCAAAATTAAAGCCGCATTACGCGGCGGGGTTTGTGGTGGGTGGGGCGGGAAGCGGTTGCCAATGGGTTATGCGGTTATCGTCCTCTTCGAGGTAGAACCAAAATACATCTACATCACTTGCCCATGATGAGAAAATCTCCCCACGTTCGTTGCAGACTAATACAGGCGTTTCGATGTCTGGCAGGCTGTCCTCCACGCTTATCCATTCGGATTGCTCTGCATGGCTTTTCGCGGCGCGCCATGCGGTAAACATATCTTCTGCGTAGAAATTGCAATAACGTCCAATTTCGGATTTATTAAGAGGCAATTGTATGCCGCATATGTTCTCGTAGAACCATTCTTCAAACGCGTTGCGCTCTTGTTCGATTCTTTCTGGTGTCATTGCACATCTTCCTCTTTCACAAACACGCCATCTTTCATTACGCCCTTGCGCTCTTTGATTTCGTCATAGGCTTGGGCGATACAGTCTTCTATCTGCAAGCCGTTCTGTGCGGCCAAGATAGTCAGCACTACTACGCAATCGCCGATGCTGTCAGCGATACAGCGGCGCGGGCGGCCACGGGAAATATCAGCGGCTAGTTCGCCGGTCTCTTCTACGAGCTTCGCAAGCTGGCGGAAACTGTCGCTGCCTGCGATAAGGTTGCGGGCTTCTGCCCATTCGCGGATTTGGGTAAATGTTTGGGTCATGATTATTCCTTTGCTTCTGCTGCCTGCTCCTGCATGGCGGCATCGATATGCGCCCGCAGGCAGGGTTTTAGTTGGACGGTGTTGCCTAGTGTGATGTCGATGTCATCTTGTGCGGCCAGCCAATCGATACGCTCGGTGTCGGGGTGGGTGATGGGTTGCAGCCGGTTGGTTAGGTAGTCGTATGTACGGCCATCGTCTCCGGCTACAGTACAGCTTGATAGATAGCCGCGCAGGTAAACAAACTGCTTGCCGTCTGCATCTTGTACGCGGTCGCCAAATTTAAATTGATGGGTCATGGTTGCTCCTTAGTTATTTGATGCGCAGGCTTTCGCTGCTTTCGAGCTTCGCGCCGGGGATTTCTTTGCCGCTTTTGATGGCTTCCTTGATAGCGCTCTTGCTGATTTCTTTTGTTACTACCCAGTATTTTTCCGGTATCTGTTTTTCATCATAGACGGTAACGGCAGGAGGGTTCTTTTGGAACTTGGCGGTAAACGTGCCATCGTCAGCTTTGATTTCGCGGATGCCGGTGCGCCGCATATTGAAAGCCAAGTATTCTTTCAGCCTGCTCTGTCGGTTTTGCAGGGCTTTCTTTTTCTCCTGCATGGCTTTGATATGCTGGTCGAGCATGCTTATTTGGGCTTCTTGGTTCAGCCAATAGGCGGTTACGGCTTGGGCTTTAACTTCAAACTGTCCGATAACGGCTTCGAGTGTGTCGGCGGCTTCGGTTTCGTTGTCGAAGTGGGCATCGAGAACGGCGCGGATGTCATCGGCGCATTGGTAGAGGGTTACTTGCATGGGGTTCTCCAAAGAAAAAGCCCTGCTTGTAAACAGGGCTGTGCTTCTGTTATTTAATAAGGCACATCGTCATCTATATCGCTCTGCTGTGGTGCTGGCGGCTGCCTTGGCTGCGCCTGCTGCCGGTCGGTGCTGCTGCCTTGCAGGGTAATATCGCCGACTATGATTTCTACGCTTTGCCGCTCGATGCCTTGGCGGTCGGTGTATTTGCGGATTTGCAGGCTGCCAAATACGGTAGCCGCGCCGCCCTTCCTGATATAAGGGGCAAGCTTTTCGGCGCGATTGCCGAATAGTTGGCAGTTGAAAAACTGCGCCTGCTCTTCGCCGTTCATATAGACGTTTTCGGCGATGCCGAATGATAGGATGTGATGCCCGTTTTTAGTGGTACGGATTTCGCCGTCTTTTGTGAAACGGCCTGCTACTGCAATGGCGCTCATGCTGCCTCCTGTTCTGCTTCAAAATCTGCTTTGCGGTGGTCGTAAATGTCTTTGATGATGGGCTGCTGCTCTTTGGTGGCGGCTGTCCAAGCATGGCCGAAGATGGCCTTTAGGTTGTCTAGGTTAGCTGCTTGCTGCAGGGCGCGGGTGGTCTCTTCAATATTTATGCCTTGGTGCGGCGCGGCCGGCTTTTCTGCTTCCGGCAAATCCTCGCCTGCGTAGATGTATAAGCCAAGGCCAAACATGGCGATGCACTTAACCAAACAACGCATTTTGTTTTTATTGATGATGAAGGCATCCGGGTGTTTGACTGCGTTGTTTTTGTGGTTGATAACGGGCAGCCACATATAGCGGGTTAGGCTGTTTTCGCCGTCTGAAACAGTTACGCTTACACTGACTTCTACGCTGCCATCAGCAAATGTTTTTTCCGGGTGGATTTCATAGCTGCTTTGCGGGTAGTATTCCATCAGCACTTGCCATGCCCATGCCCATGATAGATAGGTTAGGTTCTGTTTCTTTTCGGTTTGCTCGTTCACATTGACTGCGGCTAATGTTTTCCATACTTGGGCGGGGAATTCTTTTTTCATTTTCATACTCCTGTTGGTGTAGTTGCTGCAAAACCTGCGTGTAATACATCAGCTGGTCGCACATGATTTACTCCTGGAATAAATGGCGTTCAGGTGGTTTGGCTGGGGTCGTAGTGATAACTGGTTGCTCCAAAGTGGCATGACAACGCTGGCAGGTTGGGGTTGGAGGGATGATGCCGCCCCATACATCAGGGATAACTACTTTGCCGCCACATTGGCTACACGTTCCGATTACGCGATACATGATTTGCTCCTGTGGTTATTGGATAGTCGGCGGTACTGCATCGGATAAGCCAAGCTCGATTGCTTTTTCGCTGGCCTTATCCAGTAGCGAGATGACTGCTGTAACGAATTTTAGAAAGTCATCTGCTTCAGCATCGCCCGCTTCGATTAGTTGCTTGGACTCCTGCACAATCGGCTTAATGAGTTGATAGGTGGGCGGGATGCCTTCGTTGGCAAACAGTTGGCTAAGTTTCCCGTTTGGCTCGGTTTCGTAAATGTGTATGGCAGCAGCGGCAAGGCCGGCAACCATGCCCAGAATGTCGCCCGCGCTGATGGGGTGTTGCTTTGCAATTAACTCTTGGCTTTTACTCATTTCTAATCTTTCCGTTTGTTCCCTGTCCGCTTGATGGCGGCGGGAAGGTGGTTTAAATTGCGCCGCCCGGCTTCGATGCGCTCGCTCATCTGTTGGTAAAATTTGTTCTGACAATCGGTAATGGCGGCGGTCTCGGTGATGGGGAATATCTCTTCCTCGTACACATCTATACCGCCTAGCCTGGTTCGATAGACTGTCCATGCTCGCCATTCATTCGGCAGCAAGCCGGTAATTCTGCGGCGGTTCTCTATGCTTACGGTTACCTTGCCTTTTTGCGGCTTGTTGTATCGGGTAATAACTTGCATTACCTTCCCTCCGGCTCATAAACAACCCCGCGCATAATCTGCGCGTCATCCATCTCTTGGTATTGCCGCGCCAGTTCGGAGGCCTCTTGTGAGGCTTGGCGGTCTAGTTTGGCCACCCGTTCGGCGGCGGCCTCTGTTTGGGTTGTCTGTAAATACTGGTCTTGGCTGTCTAGGGTTGGCATGGCGGTAAAGGCCACGCCCATAAAAATAGCCGCTATCCAAGCGGCGATGCGGGTTTTCATTTTAAAGCTCCTGTTTGTAGTGGTGCAGGCGCGCGGTAGTTAGAGGGGGGATTGCCCTTACAAGGAGTTCAACCGCCGCCTGCTGCCGGTGTTTTGCCCCACCGCCGGCTGGGGGTCTGTTGCCGCTTTACTGCGTGGCCTTAAGAAAATGCCATGTACTGCTTTTGCGTTCCGCCCAACGCGCTCACTACGCGCTGTTTTGCTTGGTTTAGGCATTTGTCTGCATCTTCGCCGGCTCTCTTCGCGGCATTGAATTGGCGCTCGATATGGCCGCGAACATTCTCAAAATCCCCAATCCTGTAGTAGTCGTGCTGGTCGATGTAGTCTTGTTTGTGCTCGTCAAGCACATACAGCACTTGCATAATTGTCCATGCTGTTTTTAACTCCCCGATTCTCATGATGATTCCTTTCTGATTTCAGATAGCCAGCCCACCGGCTGGCTGTGGCTATTGGTTGGCTGCCAAGCTGATGAACTGTTGGTCACGCTCGCGCCGTTCTTCCTCTTGTTCTTCCTCTTCCTCGCGGATGAGGTCGCTGGCTTTGTCCATCATGTGCTTGATGATTGCAGCCTGTACCTCCGGGCTTAGCCTGTCTATGATTTCATCCAGCGTTGTGCCTTGGATAAGGTTTATGCTGCGCTGCAGCACCTTAACGGTGCGGCCGCGCTTCCAATCTGTATTGCTTTGCATGATGTTCTCCGTTAATTAGCGGTAAGGGCAGCTACGCACTCTTCCCACGTTGGCATGGGGATGTCGAGCGGCAGGCGCTCTTCGCCGCGCTCAAGCAGAAACCAGTCGATATGGTCTGCCCATGTGGCTTGGTCGTTGAGGCCGTAGTTTTCTTCACCGTCCGCAACAGATACCTCTGCCCATTCGCGGATGATGGCGCGGCGGTATTCTTTCTCCAGCCGTATGGCTTCAGCTTCCCGCCTGCTCTCTTCGTTTTGCTCGGCGCTGATACGGTCTAGATAATTACCCAGCATGCCGGCATAGTTTGGTTGGATGGTGTACATGATTGCTCTCTCCTTCAATCACAGTGAATGTTTAATAAAACCATCTCTTTGAAATGGTTACGTTAAACATTCACTTACCGTTGATAAGGGCGGTGGCTTCCTGGCCTGTCTATCTCTTGCCCTTGTTCCCCTCCGGCCTGACTGCTGCTCCTTGAGGGTGGCGGTAAGCGGTGTTTTGCTTCGTTGGTGTGTATTATAGCAATGCTAAATAATAAAGCAATAGCAAAGCTAGCTTTTATGCTAAATATTTTGCTAAATTCTTATATAGCTTTGATTATGCGTTGAATTTATTTTTTGCAGGCACCAAAAAAGCCGCACATGGCGGCAACAGTCAGCTACTGGTTTACAGTTGGATGCGGTTTGACGGGCAAAAGAGAAGCCCGCGCGGGGCGGGCTGTGCTGTGATGGGTTAAACGGCGAGAGATTTCGCCCATTTATGTGATGCCTCTAGCGTTCTAATACTGGCTACATCTGCCAAAAATGATGCTGCACGGTCAAATTCTTGATTATTAGCCGGATATTCCATAATTACCACTCGGCGGTCTAAATCATCTATATTTTTCACATCATACAGCCTGCCGTGAGTTTGATAGATGGTAGCCCAGTCTATTTTTTCATCATTCAAAGCAATAGTACTTATCAAGGTGTGGCTACCGTCTTTTGCTTCCACTGCAAACGGAAATTTTATGGTATGCCCGCTTGCGCCGGTGATCGCCCAGTCAGTCTTCACTTTATCGGCTTGTAAGTAGTTGCGTAACACCTTGCCAACCATTGCTTTAAAGCGGATGGTATTAAATTTAGGCAGCCAGCGTTGATAACGGAATGAAAGAGATAGCGCTAGTTTCGCAGCATCAAATAAAGCAAACTGTAAATCTTCATTTTTCCCAGCAGCCCAAATTTCGCCATCCTCGTTAAACTGGGCAAATTTAACCCCATGAGTTTGATTAAGCTGATTAACTTTTCCTTTGCCAAACTTAATTCCGAAGCTATCTGCTAGCATGATATGCTCGGCGAAATCGGTTAAAAAAAAGCTATCTTCAGTCGGGAACAGTACGGTAAACGTGATGCGCGCGCCATCCTCGCCAAAATTAAACGGCGATGCCAAGGTAAGCGCGTTGCTGCTTGTCTGCACCGGCTCCCATGTGGTCATGTTTTGTACTGTTTCTAAAGGCATCATAACGGAAAGCTCAATTGTTCTGCCGGTGGTCGTGCTATACCTCCGGGGATGGTGGTATTTACTGCCGATACGAATGCATGGATTATCGTTTCCACGTCATGGTTCGTCAAGGTAAGCGGCTCTGCGTATCCATAGCCTTGCTCTGTCCAAATATGCTGGTGCAAACCGATAATGCTTTGGCGATAGTACGGCCTCCCCTCCCCAACTTGGTTAACGTGCGGGCGGCCTGCATCGTAGTCATAAGCAAAAATACGATTGTTTGCTGCATATAGTCCGCTAGCGATATTAGCACTTCGAATAACAGCTACCCCACCTTTCATCTGCTGATATTCACCACGGAAACGAAAACGCAAAAAGAGATCTTCTCTAACTTCATCATCTATTCTTAATGCGCTATCGAACATAAAACGACTTGGATTATATCCGCCGATTTTAACCTGCCATGTCATTGGCAAAATTGCGGCCTTTGGCATTGCTATTAATGCTTGCGCCTCTGTAACCGTTATGGTCATTATGTCTCCATGCAAATTTAATTCACAGGTTTATACGCCACATCAATCGTAAACTTTGTTTTTCTTAGCTTCTGGTTTATCAAATATATTTCATGCCATGCCTTGCTTAGATAACGCTGCCGCAGCATCGGGATTTTAGATAGCTGGCGTGGCATTGGGATATTTCGTGCACACCACAGCCGCAATAGCGTGGCTTCGTCATCGATTTGGATATGCTTTAAGACTAAGCCGCTTGAGCCAACGGGCAATAGATACCTTGGATCTGGGTTAGCAAAATGCTTACCAGAGCCATCAAAGTCATACAGCACATTTGGCTTAAGGTTTTTGTAATCCTCTTTTCTACGCGGCGCAGATACTTCGCCAAGCCACTCAAAGTACAGTGTTGCCGTTCTGTAGTGTAGTTCGTGAACCTTCAGCTCTCCTTGTACGCCTAGGAAATTCATGCCGGCATCGTAATCCCCTGGCGACCAAGGAGAATCAAACCGTTTATTCTTGAGAATTTCGAAAGTCCTATCGATATTATCGCGCCGCATTAGCAACATTTTTAATCCAACACGCTCCACCAAAACACGCGGCCTATGATTTGAATATCGGCGGCATCTACTTCTTCGTCCGGGTGTTCATCTTCATTGTAGCTATGGATACGGATTCTGTTGCCGGGTAGGCGGTAAAGGATTTTGGTGCGTAGCCAGCCGTCATGATTGATGGCGTAAATCTTGCCGTCCTTAATGTGCTTTTGGCTGGTGTCCACGCCAAGCGTAGCGCCGTCCGGGAATACCGGCTCCATGCTGTTGCCATCGGCAGACACGCACACCACATCTTTAGGGTTGATGCCTTTGCGGCGCAGGCTGGATTCGTGAAAGCGCAGTTTGTAGCCGTTGAAGTCGGCTGCTTCAAATGTGCCTGCCCCGGCTGCCAAGCGCACTTCTTTCAGGAACGGCACTTCACATTCCGCATCATTGAGCGGCGTGCCATCCTGCCATGTTTCGACCACGGCGAATGCAGTCGCGTTTGATTCTATCGGTTTGCCGGGAGAGGCTGACTGATATTTTTCGCCCGTGCCGTCTAAGTATCCCTGTGGCAATCCAAGAGATTTCTCAATATTTAGCGCGGCAGCATCCCCAATGTTGCGATAGCCGTTAAGCCATTGATTAACCTGGGCAGGGGCTTTGCCGATTGCACGGGAAAAGTCAGCTTGGCTGCCGTTAAATTTTTCTTCAATCAGGGCCTTTACCCTTTCTAGCCGTGTCATTTTCTCTTCCATATTAGTAAGTTATCTAAATATACAGCAATGCTTAATTTAGCAAGGCTACTTTTTCTATTTAGCTATGCTATAATTTATGCTAAATAGACAGGAGCAAGCTATATGCAACTAAAAGAATACTGCGCGCATGAGCGCGGCCGACAGCGGGCAATCGCTGAAAAAATCGGCATTGCTTACGCATACATGAACCAGATTGTTACCGGCCATCGCCCTATCCCTATTGAATATTGCGCCAGTATTGAACTGGCTACAGACGGGGAAGTAACGCGCCAAGAGATGCGCCCGGATGATTGGCACAAGATTTGGCCGGAATTGGCGGGCTAGGCCATGACTGAATTATCAGTGGAAGTCATCACAAAGGCACACAAGCTGCAAGCTGCTGTTTTGAGAATGCTTGCGGATAAATCACAGCACGAAGTCGCGCTGCTGCTTGGCATGGATGATGCCACCGTGAGCCGCTGGAAGTCTGACGAATGCGGGCTAATGCGGTCGGCGCTAATGATTGCGGCCTGTGGCGGCAAGGTGGTGGCTGAAGATGCTGTGGTTGTGAATGCCGAAGAATACCGGCTGATGTGCCGCATCTCGGCTGAATACTTCGCCAGCCGCGCGGATAGATAAGAAGGGTACAGGTCTAATAATGAACATTCCCCGTAAGGAATTCGGTACGGCAACGCGGGCACCGGTGCTTAACAACAACGCCAGATGCTCCCGCGTATTGCAGGATAGATTTGATGCCTTCCTGATAGCAGTTTGTACAAAGGTCGTAAACGGGTGCGCCATCGGGCTGCGCTTCCTTCAATCGGTAAGTCAGCGCTCCGAGCGGATGCTGGTGCAGCGCATAACGTTGTTTTTCTGCTTCCCAATCTTTCTGACGAGCAATCTCGCCTTCCAGCTCTGCAATTCGGCTTTTCGCCGCCGCATGCGCTTCTTGGGTGCTGATGAGTTCGGGGTAAATGCTGGAGATGATGCCGTAAAGCTCGGTCGTCTTTTGATGAATTTCCATCTCCGTTTTGGCGTTTTGAAAAGTTTGGAGAACCTCGCCCGCTTGTTTCAGTGCGGCAAAAGCGGAAGCAATGGATGACAACATGGTTTCGTGGTCGGTTGTTGGGGAACAGCCATTTTACCACGGCAGACAAAGCGGACAGACGCTTGGCAGCCCGGACAGACGGGCAAAAGAAAGCCCGCTGAAGCTGGCGGGCAAAGGAATATTAACAGAATATAAGGAGGCTTAATTATGACAAATAAAACAACACAAAGCAAGGCCGAATGGTTTTGGACGCAGCTGCTGACGGTATCGCTGAAATTAGGGCTGCCGCTGTCATGGTGCAATTTTTGCAGCCGCAAGATGTGTGCGGCTGTTGGAGCCAGAAAATGAAACAACGTATTGAGGATTTGCTGCGTGAGCGGCGGATTAAGCGGATTGGGCGGCGGTTGGTTGCTGCACATCGAGCCAAGGCCGGCAATGTGCGCCAGCTGCTCGACCTGCTCAAAGCAGAGATTGCCAATCGTTCGCCGCAGCAGATTGCGCGAATGATACGCCGCAAGGAAGAAGCGATACGCCGGGAGGGTTGGTTATGAGTACGGCCAAGATTATCAAATTTGAGCGGCGGGATACGCCGCCTGCCGAGGTTAAACGTATGGACAGCGGATTTATCCAAATTCCAAATGACGTGTTTAGGACTGCCAGGCGTGTACTGAAGGGCAATGATTACAAAGTAGCCTGCGAAGTGATGGACAAAACATACGGCTACAACAAGACCGAAGATGATATGACCATACAGCAGATTGCTGATGGCTTAGGTATCGACAGAGGTAATGTGAGCCGCGCCTATAACCGGCTAGTAAAGATGGGCGTGATTTATTCGCGCAAGGGTAAATTTGGCTTCATTACGGGCTTTAATCCGGTAGAAAAATGGGCATGTGAAATTAACACGACCGTGTCAAATTCACACGGTAAAAATAACACGACCGTGTCAAAACAACACGCTTCACCGTGTCAAATTAACACACACAATATACAACTACCAAAATACATAAATATATATTCGTCAACGCAAGACGAAAACGCGGATGCTGAACATCAGACTTTTGCCATCGCTGACGCAATGGCTACCGAAAGCGCGGGAGAGGATGCGGATTGTCCAACCCGCCTACCTGAAGGCAAGAAATCCAAACAGGCTGCCGACAACCGCAAACGCTTCGAGGCGATTGCTGGCGAATTCAATCGGGTGTTTGCTGATTGCCAAGGAGTGCGCAAGGTAAACCTTGATGCCACCCAAACCAATGCCAAGCGGATGCGCTTAATCCCGAAAGCTTGGGCGATTGCCAAGCAGCGTATTGCGGCATGGGCAGACGATAACGGCCTGATTGAAGGCGAAACACCAAGCGGCAAGCATTGCGTTGAGTGGTTTGGTTTGTACTTCGAGCAATGCCGACAAGACCCGTTTATCACTGGAGAAGGCGGGCGGAGTAAAGGGCATGAGAACTGGAAGCCCGGATTTGAATATCTGCTGCGGGCGGAAGTGATGGAAGCCCGGGTATTGGAGGGAGCTTGAAATGGACGAGCTGAATATGGATTGCTTGCACAGCGACGAATCAGAAGCCGAAGTAATCGGCGGCATCATCTGCCGTGGCCGCCAAGCTTTGGACGAAGTGCCGGAGCTGAAACCGGAGCATTTCTACAATTTCAGACTGGCTGCCGCTTTCCGTGCTGCTCAAGCTTTGGCCGAAGTTGGGCAAGACCCGAATCTAGTAACGATTGAAGATTGGATACGAGCCAATCAGCCGGAAGCATTCGACCCTGAATTGCTGATGTTCGTCCACGGTAATACCGGCTACGGCAGGGTAGCACATTGCGCGGCATCAATCATCGAACGCTACCGCGCCCGTGAAGCTTACCGGCAGGCGCAGGAATTTGCCGGCCAGCTGATGGCCAGCCGTGGCTATGGCGCGAATGAAGCGATTGCCAACTTTGCCCGCCAACTGGATGAGATGGCGCTTTCGACTGAAGACAACGAAGCCACCTTCGACACGTTGGAACTGATGCGCATCGGCATCCAAGAGTTTGACCGCCGCTACCGCAATCAAGGCGCATTGGTTGGTTTGGAAACCGGCCTGCGTAGTTTGGACGAGCTGATGATGGGCTTGCAGAAAGGCAGCTTGTACATCATGGCCGGCCGCCCCGGCATGGGTAAAACAGCGGTCAGCATGACGATTGCGGAAAACATTGCCGACCGCTATCAGGATGGTGCGGTGCTGGTGTTTAACTTGGAGATGAGCAAGGAGCAGCTGGCATTACGCGCTTTGGCTTCGGTGGCGGAAGTGAGCCTGAAAGATTTGCAGAGAGGCAGCGATGACAGCGGGCAGAACTGGACAAAACTCAATAACGGGCTGGGCAAATCCATGGGGCGCAAGATGTTCACGGACGTGCGGGCAACGCTTTCCATTGCCCAAATCCGCGCCAAAGCCCGCCAAATCAAAAACAAGCACGGCTTGAATTTGGTGGTGATTGATTACCTGCAACTGATTGACGAGAGCGGGCGCAAGTTCAAGGACGACACCGCCCGCGTAACTTGGCTTTCCCGCCAATGCAAGATTTTGGCAAAAGAGCTGGATGTGCCGCTGATTGTGCTGTCCCAACTTTCCCGCGAATGTGAGAAGCGTTCTGACAAGCGCCCGACTTTGAGCGACCTGCGCGATTCCGGCGCGATTGAGCAGGATGCGGATGCCGTGATTTTCAACTACCGCCACGGCTACTACACCAAAGACAACACCGATGACATGCTGGAGCTGATTGTGGCCAAGCAGCGCATGGGCGAAACCGGCACCGCCTATGCCTGCTTCCAAGGGGCGTTCAGCCGGGCGGTGGATGTGGCCGATGAGTATGTGGATGCGATTTGGCGCAAACGTAATCCGCCGCCTGTGCAGGGTAAACAAGGCAGGAGGAAGTTATGACGACCTGCCTGTCCTGCCGCCACTGGCAATTCAGCGTGACCGGCCATGACCGCACACGCAAGCCGGGCTGGCTGATTGCACACGGTATGGCGGCTTGTGAACACGGCGAAACCTACCGCGCCTATCCCGCCCGCCACGAATGCCACAACGGCAAACATGAAAGGCTACCTGAAAACGATATTGCGAAACGTGCTGATTGGTTAAAGAGGAGGAAACAGGATGGCCAAGCGTAAATGCAAAGTATGCGGCATGGTGTTTGAGAAGCAGCGACCGTTGCAGTTTGTCTGCTCCCCAGCCTGCGGGATTGAGTATCAGCGCGAGCAGAAGCGCAAGGCGGCCATCAAGTCGGAGCGTGAAGCCAAGCGCAAGGAACGGGCAAGAACCAAGGCTCTACGGCACAAGCTGGAAACGATACCGGAACTGACCAAGAAGGCGCAGGCGGCGTTCAACCGCTACATCCGGCTACGGGATAGGGGCAAGCCTTGCATCAGCTGTGGTACGCCGTGGAAAGAGAACTTTCAAGCCTGCCACTATGTGCCGGCGGGCAGGAGCAACAAGCTGCGCTTTGACGAAGACAATGTGCATGGCGGCTGTGTGCGCTGCAATCTGTACGAGAGCGGCAATATCCGGGGCTACCGGCAGGGCTTGATTGAACGCATCGGCGCGGAACGGGTGGAGGAGTTGGATGCCGACCATGAAGCGCGGAAGTGGACGAAAGAGGATCTGCGCGAACTGGCGGCGGCGTACCGCAGGAAGGCGAGGGAGATTGAATGACGCAAAAGTTTAAGCGCTTCATCACACGGGATAACAAGCGGGATGTGATGCGGCTGGCGTATGAGGTGGCGGGAGCGCTGCTTCAGGTGCATGACAAAGCAGTCGTGGAGGTACGGGAGAAAACCCGCACGGATGAGCAGAACGCGAAGCTGCATGCGATGCTGGGGGATATTGCGAAACAGAAAACCTTTAACGGCCAAAAACTCTCAATCGAGCAATGGAAGATGATTTTTGTGTCGGGGCATCGGATTGCCACCGGCGGCACGGCTGAAATGGCAATCGGCTTGGAGGGCGAAGTCATCAACCTGCGGGAGAGTACGGCGCGGATGGGAGTACGCAGGCTGGCGAGTTTGATTGAGTATATCCAGGCTTGGGCGGCGGGTAATGAGGTGGAGTTTGGAAGATGAAAAAAACCAACTGGATTACCGGCGGCACAATCAGTCTGTGGCTGGTTGCCGCCCACTTCAATCAGACCGCCCGCGAATCAGTGCATTACTTCCTTTGGGTGCTCAACGTTGCTGCCTTGCTCGTGCTTCTGTTTTCCAAAGATTTGCAACAAGAAACTAAGGCTAAAGGCTTCCAACCCAGCGTTCTGTTTGATGCCGCATTCACTATTGCCAGTATTTTCTACGGCTGGCCGGCGCTGGCGGCGGTGCAGGCGTTCAATACGCTTATCGCACTGAGCTTGATGTTCAATAAGGAGACGTCCAAATGACTGAACAATTAATTGAAGTTCTGATTGAAAAATTTAGAGACAAGAAAGACCGTGGCGGGCATCCGTACATAGAACACATATTCCGAGTGGCTGAGGAAGCTGAAGCCTTGCAAGTCGGCTCATATATAACCGGTCTGATACATGACGCATTGGAAGATACCGATCTAACCGCAGATGATTTATTCCTGCTCGGAGTTAGAAATGCCGACATTAATCGCGTAAGCGTGCTGACAAGAAAGCCTGATGATGTTTATGAACACTATATCAACCGCATCAAAAAATATGCCAAGCAATATAACGACAAAATCATCCTGGCTGTAAAAATAGCCGACCTCAACGACAATCTGAATGTGTCCAGACTAAAAGGATTGAACAATCAAGATTTACTACGTTTGCAGCGTTATATGAACGCAAGAAAAAAGTTATCTGCAACATTGAACAATCTGAACAGGAATTCCAAATGAGCAAAATCCGTAAATCCGCGCGCGGCCAAGAGTGCCAAGTCCGCCTACCGGGCATCTGTAATGGCAATCCTGAAACAACCGTACTGGCGCATTACCGCATGGCCGGTGCGTGCGGCATTGGCATCAAGCCACCCGATTTCATGGGCGCGTATGCCTGTAGTGCCTGCCACGACGAAATCGACCGCCGCACCCGCCATTTGGATGCGGAAACCGTCCGCTTGGCCTTCGCCGAAGGCGTAATGCGGACACAGCAAATCCTAGCCGATAAAGGGCTGCTGGAGGCGGCGTAATGGCACAAACCTACAAAGACCCGACCTTTGATGAAGTAGCCCGCCGTGAAGCCCGGCGGCAGCGCAAGGCAAAAATCAGGGCAAGCCGCTGGTATCGAGTAATGAGACGCCGCCGCATCAAGAAACTACTATCCAAACAGATGAACAGGAAATAGCATGAACAATTTAGAGCTGATGATTGATTACGCCCAAGCCTTCGAGTGCCGTTATCGTGATGTTCGCGCCCGCTCGCATTGTTTGAGCATCGAGCACCGCTACCAAGGCGAGCCGCAACCGCAACAGCAGCAAGAGAGGAAAACCGCATATCCATACGGCGAAGATGCCTTTTGGCTTGGCCTTACCGCATGGGGCAAAGTCCCGCAGGCCATGCAAAAGATGATTAAGGTATCGTTCGGTATGGGCGCAAAATCTCAGGCAGACTACGAAGAGCGGCTACAGCAAGCGTTTGCCACCCATGGGGAAAAAGCAGTCCACACCCAAACCGATACTGGCCTGATGCGCTGGCTGGAGGAAATACGCAGGCTGGCAGGGGAAGATTTCGAGCTGTTGTTTGAACGGTTGTAATGGTTTTGTTAAGATTTCGTAATATCCCCCAACTACACAAGAGAGCTAGAAGATGGCGCGTTTAATTAAAGTACTGGCTGGCGACTTCCCTAAATCTCCTGCCGCTTATAATGATAAGTTTATTGCTTTTAATATGAAAACAAAGATTTATCTAATCGATATTGAATCATATAGCGAAGAAAGCGGCGGCGTGATTGAAATCCACCTATTTGATGGTAGGCGGTTACTGATAGAGCAAAATGATGCATTTATCAAAACATTACGTACCGCGTTATTTGATGAACCGCAAGATTTGGAAGTCCGTAGGCAGAACTGGATACAGCGCCAAACATTAGCGAGTGTGGAAGCTAAACAACAAAAAGGCGTAAAAATCAAACCAACAACTCCTACCAAGCCTACCAAGAAAGTGCTTTGGATAATTTTTGCCGTCTTTATGGTTTTTTTGCTTAGTAAGGGGTGTGATGGCGGCGGCTCGTCTGGCGGAGGTAGCCAGCCCAGCCAATCTTCTACTGTCTCTCCAGAATCCAAAATTGCTGCTGGTATTTTGGATTTCAAATACACGCAAAAAGACTACCCGAAACTTTACCAGCGTTGGGGCAGAGCAGGCGTTGCGAAAATCAACGAGCTACTGCCACAAGCGGCTTTACTTGTAGCCAGTGAATCCACTTGCGATAGGGTGGAAATCGTAGAGGTTTCTGACAGCAAGAGTAAGCCGCGCAGTCAGATTGTATTCTTCGCCGATTGCGCCAACGGTAAGCGTTTCTATGTTTCCGAGGCTGATATTAAAGGCCAAGCATCTGTTACGGCTGTGCAGGATAAGCAGGTTGATGAAGCCGCTGCTATCAACCTATGTGATGCTGCTATTAAGCGGCAATTAGCAAACCCATCCACATTTAGCGGGCATATTCTTGATACAGGAACATCTATCGGGGCGACGGGGAATATTGTTGTCACCCGTGGCTTTACTGCAAAAAATAACGCTGGCATGGAAATAGAGTACCGCGCACGTTGCGTCATTACCGATACAGATGTAGAAGTCAGTATGGCGATGAAGTAACCAATAATTGGAGCCCCTTGCATTCGCAGGGGCTTTGTTCATGGAGGAGATGACTGCTTTTTACTCGCCTAAATCAAGCGGTATAGTGTTATTTAGTTTGGGATGGACAATATCTAGCATACGGTTGAAGTCATCCTTATCCTTAGCCAACTTCAATAACGTAACGACGGAAGCTAGGTGTTCCTTCAGTTTCGGATGCCCGACATCTTGTGTTAAGAGTTGATGTAGTTTGGCTTTTCTCTCCTGTTTGCTGGCTGCTTTTTTCAACTCAGGCAGTAGCTCTGGAGCAAGACGGGCATATACAGCGTTGTTGGTAATATGCCCGAAGAACTGCGGGAATTGGTTGTTTTTAAGCGGGGGGAAAGGAACGTTATACAACCGGCAAAGCTCTTTATAATATTCCAAAGGGAATGTTTTAACCCAAGGCTGCAGTTCTTTCGCAACGAAAGCCTCAAGGATTTTGGCAAGGGCATTTTTGGCTCGTACGTCTTGATAGCCAGTTGCCTCATCAACAAGAGCAATAATGCCGATATGAGCCAATGCTCGCATTAACAATTCAGCTTTTTGCGCTCGACCTAACTGTTGGCTTTGCAAAATTCCCATATCCCTAGCTTTAAGCCATATCTCACAGACAGATGGCAGAATAGAGGCATCATATCCACTTACTATTTCCTTATCGTCCATGTACTCTATTTTCAGCAGTAGGGCCGATAACGTTTCATCTTCTAAAATCAAAGGTCTAAGTCGTTCTGGAGATAGAAATAACGGCATAGGGGCCACGCCGTCGTTCAACGCTTTTTCGCGGCCTCTTTTTGAAGCGCCAGATGCCATCCCGGCTTTGCCGTAGATAGCTGTCAGGATACCGTTTTCAGTCAAAACGCGCTTTACTTCGCCATTTGGATATTGAATAACGGCACATGGAATCTGAACATCTCCTAATATTAAAGGCAATTTCTTGTGAATCACTTTCGGCATTGCTGCCTTAGCCTGCCTAGCGGCTACCATTTTAGCCGCCTGCTCCTTGCGTTGTTCCGGTGTCATTTTCGCTGCCCTGGCTTTCCCGCCAATAGCACGGCCTGTTGCTGATTGAGTTTTTGACATCGCTGTTCTCCTATTAAAAAGATGTGCAAATTATATATTGCAAGTAATATACTTGCAAATAATAAATTGCTAGTTAAAAAATATCTTGCGCGATGCTGCGGTTTTGTTTATGATGCAGTCTCCTATCTCTAAAGCTGTACCCGACCAGTTGTCGGTATTTTTGTATCTGTACCAAATCCCCAACAGTCTGCTGATTGCTCTCTCCTTCAACAGATTTTCAAGTTTACGGGGGTGCGGGTATCGGCAACGACCCGGCGCATCTTTAGAGCGTAGGACACCCCCACCTATTCAGGTGGTCTCCTAAACCTTAAATCTAAAGGAGTTCAGAAATGAACGCTCAAGTCTCTGTGGCCAATGTGGCTATCCGTCAATTCGACAACCTTTATTCCCTCAACGATTTACACAAAGCAGCAGGCGGCGAAAATCGCCACAAACCTAGCCTTTGGTCGAATAACAATCAAACGCTTGATTTAATTTCGGAAATTGAGAAAGCAGGAATTCCTGCTATCCAAAAGAAACAAGGGCTTGGCACATTCGTAAGTAAAGAGCTGGTGGTTCACTACGGCATGTGGATTTCTCCGGCCTTCTCGCTGAAGGTTATCCGCGCGTTTCTCGATACGCAGGAAGATGTTTCAGGTAGCCCCAAGCTCGAAACCCAAACCACGATAGACGAACGGCGCGGCTTGGTGGATGCAGTCAAGCTGCTGGTCGCCCGCTGCGGTATCGATTATTCGGCAGCCTACCGCATGGTGCATCAGCGCTTCGGCGTGGCGCATATCGACCAAATCGCCGCCCCGCTGCTGCCTGCTGCGGTGGCTTATGTGCATTCGTTGGTTTTGCAAGGCCGCCCGTTGGTTAACGAAGTGGAGCTGGAGACTGTGCCGAAATTGTTCCGCCATCAGGCCAATCTGCCGTTTGATTTGAACGACGAGGGGCGCTTTGATGTAACGGTGCACGATGGGAAAATCTACCGCCACCGTATCACTTACAGCCGGATGAACTTTATCGACGAGCAGATTCCCTGCTTGAGGCATCAGGTTAGTCGCTGATTGGCGCCGGTGGTATGATTTCAACCCAGCCGTCTGTATGGCGGCTGGGTGTTGAAACGTGGAGCGAGTTGGATAATAGTAATTAGGACTGGCTGCGTTATAATGGCGTTTTAGTCCCGGGTAAGAGGTGTTAAAAAACATGGCGATAGATGAGAAAAATACGGATTTAGTCCCACCCCCGTTGCAAGTTCAAACAGAGTTATTTGTAGTGGAGCGCCAAATTGAAATAGATGGCGTTGAAATGGGCGTTCTGGAAAATGGGCTTCCATTCCTTACAGAAAGTGGCCTTGCCCGTATGTGCGGTATAGACAGGAAAGTGTTAAACCGCCTGGCTGCAAATTGGCTGGAAGAGAGGCATAAGCCTAGAGGTAGGGCGATTACACAATTACTCCTGCAGCATGGGTATGAAGAAGACACATTATTTTTAAAGTCTCTCCATAATGGTGTAACGATAAATGCTTATACCGAGCCGGTCTGCCTTGCCTTGCTTGAGTATTATGCTTTTGTTGCTGACGAGCGCCGAATGGAGGCTTTGAATGCATTTAGAAGCCTTGCTAGGACAACTTTTAGGCTGTTTATCTATGAAGCTGTCGGCTACTCGCCGGAGCAACGGCTAATTGATAGCTGGCGGCATTTCCATGACCGCATAGATATGACTTTAGATTCAGTTCCGCTTGGATATTTCAGTGTATTCCGAGAGATTGCATCAATGATTGTTCCAATGATACGTTCTGGCCTAATTATCAGCGATAAAGTTATCCCTGATATATCTGTCGGTAAGGCATGGAGTGCATATTGGCAAGAAAAAGAGATGTCAGCTTTATATGGCGACAGAAAAAAATACGATCACGATTACCCGCTCTATTATCCACAAGCGAAAAGCAACCCGCAGCCATCTTGGTGCTACCCTGATGCTGCATTAGGGGAGTTTAGAAGCTGGTTGAGAACTAACTACATATTGAACAAGTTCCCTAAGTATTTGATTGGGCAAGTTAAAAAAGGGAAACTGCCGCAAGCATCTGCCCAAGTTGCAATTGAGGCGCTCAAACACAAAGCCCTACCGGAATAATATTTCATCCCCAGCCCGCCCCGTGCGGGCTTTTCAGCAGCCTTCGGGCTGCTTTTTTTATTTGGCTTAGGGTATGATGAAACTTGATTTGCTCAGGTGTGTTGTTTGATAAATTTGATGCCTATAGTTTACTTATAAGTGTACAATGAAACCTAAACTGCTATACAATGGCATACGCCCTTTATGCGTACTATGCGAAGATGGGGAAGAAGTATCCAGCTTGGAACGTGAGCTGGATGACTATCAGCAATCCGCTCAAACTGTCCGTCATGTGGCCAGCATCCGGATTATTATGCAGCGTTTCGCTCGCGGTGAGCAGCTGCCATCACAGATGTTTCACAAGGCTGGCAAGATACACGGCATTCAAGTGTATGAGTTTATTAAACAACCGATTCGCATTTATTGTGTAAGCACTCCAAACTTGCAAGGTTGCTTCTTGCTTAGCCACAGTGTGTTGAAAAAATGGCAGAAAACTAAGCCGGCAGATTTGGAAAAGACTTATCGGCAACTACAAAATATGTTGTCCTTGGAGCATTTAGTGCCATGAATAAAATAGAAAATTACGAGCTAATAGAAGCTCAAGAAGAGGTAAAAGTAGATTTCGCCATCATGCTGAATAACCTCTTGGATGAAAAGAAACTCTCCTATACCGACCTAGCCAAACTCACGGGCAAAAGTAAATCTCTTGTTTCTAGGATTATGGGGGGCAGTAATAATCTGACTATCGAGACAATGGTTTCCATGCTATTTGCGCTGGATGAAAGGATTGTGATTTCAACCGAGTCTAAGCTGCAAGCAGAATATGGACGGGTTTTGAATATTACATCCGCCTCCCCTATAACCAACTTATCTAAGCGACAACCTTACCACATCGGAAACTTTAGACCGCTAGCACTGGAAGTATAAGATGAAGATTCAGATACTTGATGTTAAACAGGGTACGTCAAATCGGCAGGTTGCGGAAAAGAGTATTGATATATCAGAAATAACCAGGCGGCTTACCGTTACTCCAGGGAAGCTCTTCTTGAATGAAGAGAATGACCAGATTTTGCTACGTCCTAAAGTGTGGTTTAGGGCGGTTAACGGACAGGAAGAGAATATCTTCTCTATTGAGGCAGAATACATGGTATTCTTCCGTTTGACTGGTATTGGTGAACAAACACCGGAGCAAGTATTAAGTGGTAACCATGCACTAATTGAAAAATTACATAAATACTCTCAAATCGCAGTGGGTGTCCACCTCCAAATGGAATTAAATCTAACCGCAATAGATTCTGGAATGCCTATTTGGGAAGGGGAATACATTGAAGGATAAATGCCCAAGGCTATATACTATGCATTAAGTGGATTGGGGGGTTCCCTGGTCGGCGTCATGGCTCCGGTTACCGGGGCCTTTCGCTTTTGAAATGCAATAAATCAGCAACAGATAACATAGAAACACTTGCATTTCGGTTATCAGGGGCGTATTATTCAATCGTTACCCATGCGGGGGTTTTGCCGTGGGTAAAAGAAACAGAATTCCAGCCCGAGTGCTTTGTTGCATTCGGGCTTTTTGCATTTGCTGGTGTAACTCAAGAGAGGAGCAGCCGCCTTCAGACTGACGGCGCTGTCTGTGGTAAAGGTGGTTTAAATGGCAGGTAAGAAGGGATGCGGAGGGAAGCCGCAAAAGAATCTCACTGCAGAACAAATTGTACAGGTTGAAGCGTTGGCGGCTGTTTTGAGTGTGGAGCAGATTGCAGACTACTTCGGCATTGGTAAAACAACGTTTTATGCGATTATGGAGCGCCAGCCTGAAGTATCAGAACGATATAAAAAAGGGAAGGCAGATGCCATTAGTTCTGTAGCGCAAGGTTTACTACAGCAGGCTCGCGAAGGGAATATGGCCGCTGCAATCTTCTTTTTAAAAACTCAGGCCGGCTGGCGTGAAACCCAAGTGGTGGATAACGTCAGTTCTGATGGCAGCATGACACCAACAACCATTACCCGTATCGTGATTGACCCCAAGCAGAATGAACCTGAGCATTGATACCCCACGCTGGTCTCTCCCTTTGTTGAAGCCATGCCGATACAAAGGAGTGAAAGGCGGGCGCGGTTCGGGTAAATCACATGAACGGGCTGAGTCGCTGGTAGAGCAAGCGATATTGCGCCCCGGCTTAAAGGTGGTATGCATCCGCGAGATTCAGAAATCACTCAAGTTTTCAGCCAAAGCGCTGATTGAAAGTAAAATACAAAAATTCGGGCTTTCGCGCCTATTTGAGATAACGCGCGATGAAATCCGCACCCCGGGCGGCGGCTTGATAATTTTTCAGGGTATGCAAGACCACACCGCCGACAGTATTAAATCATTAGAAGGTTTTGATATTGCATGGGTGGAAGAAGGGCAAAGCTTGTCGCATCGCAGCTTCCAACTACTACGCCCTACTATCCGCGCCCCGGGTAGTGAAATTTGGGTAACGTGGAATCCTGAACAGCCAACAGATGCAGTAGATGCTTTCTTTAACGAAGCGATTGCCAACGGTTCGGATGAAGTGTGCTTGGTTCATGTGAACTACTACGATAACCCGCACTTACCGGATGAGCTGCGCCGGGAAATGGAGTACGACCGCAAATATAACCCGCAGTCGTTCGGCCATGTATGGCTTGGGGAATACAACACCAAAAACGAAGCGCAGATTTTCCGTGGCAAGTATGAAGAAAAAGCCTTCACTCCGCGCGAAGAGTGGGATGGCCCATATTTCGGTTTGGACTTCGGCTTTTCACAAGACCCGACAGCGGCGGTTAAATGCTGGGTGTACGATGGCTGCCTGTATATCGAGCATGATTACGGCAAAATCGGGCTGGAACTGGATGACACCGCGCCGATGATGCGGCAATACCTGCCTGGTATTGAAAAATACGTGGTACGCGCAGACAGCGCACGGCCTGAATCCATCAGCTACCTGAAACGCCACGGCCTGCCCCGTATTACTGGTGTGCAGAAAGGCAAAGGCAGCGTGGAAGATGGTATTGAGTTTATCAAGTCGTTCAAGCGGGTATTCATCCACCCAGATGCGGCGGCCACGCTGCGTGAATTTAAACTGTACAGCTACAAAACGGACAGATTAAGCGGTGATGTGCTGCCTGTGGTGCTGGATGAGAATAACCATTACATCGATGCGGTACGCTATGCGCTAGAACCGCTGATGAAAAACGGCAGTATAGTAAGCCGCTTTAAGGCGTTGAGCTGATATGAAACAATTTCGACTAGATAATTATCAATCTGCTGTATTGGGCAGCAGGATGACTAAGGCGCGGGTAACTTCGGTTTCTGCGCCTTTCTTGTATGCCCAAGGCGGGATATTCGCGCGGATTGTTGATGCCCCTGCCGACAAGGCAATGGCTGGCGGTTTCACGGTGGCTGGCGATGACGGCACGATACAAAACGAAATCGACCGCCTGAAAGTAATCGCAACCGTTGCAGATGCCTTGCGCTGGGCTAGGCTATACGGCGGCGCGTGTATCGTGCCGGTGGTGTCAGATAATAAATCACTATCCGAACCGCTGGACTACCAGCGCCTAGAACGCATCGAAGAGCTGCGCGTTTATCACATCGACCAAATATCCATTTCAGGCAGCCTGTATTCAGATGCGACAAAGCCGAATTTTGGGCAGCCTGAACGGTATGAAGTGCATACCACTGGCGGCAGCTTTATCGTGCATGAAAGCCGCGTAATCCCCCTTGCTGGCGACCCGATGCCACATAGTGCAAAGACTAGCCGCATCTACTGGCAAGGGCGAGATGCAGTAACGCGCGGCTATAAAGCCGTATTGGAATGGGAAGAAGCCCGCTGCCGTACTAAATCCATCATGGAGCGCAAGCAGCAAGCAGTATTCTCGATGAAAGGGCTTGGCGACCTAATTGCTGCCGATATGGAGCAGCAAGTTCAGCAGCGTATTAACGTAGTCGATTCGGTGCGGAATATCCTGAACACGGTAGCAGTAGATAGTGAGGACGGCTTCAATATCATCGATTTGGGCTTGGGTGGGCTGACTGACATCATCGGTAAATTCGAGCAGGTGGTTTCAGCAGAAACCGGTATCCCGATTACGGTACTGTTCGGCGAAAGCGCCAAAGGGCTGAACGCCACCGGCGAAGGCGACCTGCGCATTTATCATGAACTGGTAGAGACCGAACGGCTGCGCCGCGCACAACCCGCGCTAGAACGCCTAATCAGCCTGATTGTGGCACAACGTGGCATCCCTGGCGAACCGGCGGAAAGCTGGCGTATCGAATGGCCGCCGTTATATACCCCGACCGCGAAAGAGGCGGCAGAAATGAAAAAGCTGGCCGCTGATACTCAGGCGGTAGAGATGGCGACCCTGGATAAGGTTGTCGGCATGGGCGCGGTTAGCGAGGAGCAAGCGCACGAATACCTGAAATCGCAGCGCCTGTTCGGCTTGAGTGAAGAGGCCGGCAGCAAAGAGAAGGCGGCAGCATATGCAGCGGAAACCTAGGCAGCGGAGAAAGCCGAAAAAATGGCTGTATCCGCTATCAGTGGAGCGTGAATACGAAGAGCTGCTGCTGAAGCTGTGTGATGATATGCAGACCGAAATAGAAAAACGCCTGCCACTATTGCGCGATATTCGGCTAGACGGCTTGGATGACATCCCAGCCGGTGGTGGTTGGTTTGAAAAGCTGCGGCAATGGCTGCTATCGGTTGCTGGTAGTTTGGCTGCATCGAAGGAGGCGGCCACCACCGCCATGAAGCTGCTGCTTCGGCAAGTGGACAGATTCAACCGCCGCCAGTTCCATGCGGTTATCCGTTCGGTGTACGGCGTGGAAATCTTCACGCATGAACCGTGGCTGCTGGAACTGCTGGGCGGATTTGAAGCCGACAATATCCGGCTTATCCAATCCATCCCCGCGCAGTATCTCGAGACGCTACATGGCAAGATTGTGGCAACAATACGCAACGGCGGCAATCATCGGGATTTGATGGCCTTGATACGCGACAGCTACCACCTGCCGAAAAACAGGGCGCGGCTGATTGCTAGAGACCAAACCGGCAAGCTCAATGGGCAGCTTACCCGATACCGTCAGCAACAAATCGGCGTAGAAGAGTACGTTTGGCGCGGCGTGTTGGATAACCGCGAGCGCGAACACCATATTGAGCGCGAAGGCAAGAAGTTCAACTGGAACAACCCGCCGACAGGTGGACACCCAGGCATGGATTTCCAATGCCGCTGCTACGCTGAAGCAGTATTCCCAGATTTAGAAGATTTAAAGGGAGTGGTTTATGAGCATCCGCTACGACCGAGCGCCGGTTAAAGCGACTAAAAATGAAGATGGCTTTATTTACGATACGCCTGTCCTAACCCGGACGGGCGTTTTTGTTTATCTCAACCCGGACGGCAGCGAGCGGCGCGAATATCGCCCACCTGAAGAGGTATTTCACGCAGACAGCCTGCAAGGATACAAGGGGCTGCCGATTACCAACGGCCATCCAGGATTAGTAACCAGCGCCAACGCCGCCAACCACACAATAGGCGCAGTGCTTGGCGAAGCAAGGCAAGATGGCAACAACCTGATTGCCGATATTGTGATTCACAACCCAGCAGCGGTAAACGCGGGGAATAAAGAGCTTTCAGTCGGCTACAAATTGGACTTGGACGAAACGCCGGGCATTTCGCCTGACGGCGAACGCTACGATGCAGTACAGCGCAACATCCGCCCAAACCATTTGGCGATTGTGAAGAAGGGGCGTGCCGGGGTGGCACGTTTAAACATGGACGGCGATGCCGTTTTTAACGATAAGGACGTAACTATGTCAAAAATGCGTTTGGATAACGGCATTGAATACGATGCCGCGCCCGAAGTCATTCAGGCGTACAACAAACTGAAACAGGATGCCGCAGACAGTGAAGCCGCCAAAGCCAAAGAGCAGGCGCGTGCCGATGCTGCTGAAGCGGATTTGAAAAAGCTGCAAAGCGAACTGCCGCAAATGAAGCAGGATGCATTAGTCGCCGCTCGTTCCCGCGTGGAGTTGGAAGCGGTAGCCAACACGCATCAAGTGGAATTTAACGCAGACAGCGCCGACCGCGCCATTAAAGAAGGCGTGATTAAGGCTATTCGCGGCGATAGCGTGAGCTTTGACGGCAAGTCTGATGACTATGTACAGGCTGCCTACGATTTCGCGCTACAGAGCCACGCTGAAGCCCAGAAAGCGGATGCAGTAGCCAAGCAGCGGCAAGATATGGCTGACAAAGGCCAGCCTGAAGTAAGCGCGGAAGCAGCGCGAGCCAAATACATCAACAGTATGAATGGTACGGAAGGGAGTTAATCAATGTACGAAAACCAAATGAACCCCGCATTTGCGGGTATGAAGGCCGATGCCGGCTTCGATCGCGTGGAAACCTACCCAGTGGCCGCAGATGGCTTGGTGTACGGTGTGGTAGTGGGGCGTGATGCCAGCGGCAAAGCGGTAGCCGGTAAGGGTACTGCGGCAGTCGGTATTACTGTGCATTCACATGCCACGATTGAGCCGATGAAACAGGGCGATGCGGTGTCTGTGATGACCCGTGGCCTGGTATGGGCGCGTGTGGCTGACGGTAAAACCGTAGCCGGTTACGAAGCGGTTAAATTCAACGCGAAAGGCGAATTGGATAACACCGCTACTGATACGCTGAAAAACGCCGTAGTGCGCTCTGTACGCGCTGCCAACGGCAAAACTCTTGCCTTGGTTGAGCTGCACGCTCCCACCGCCTAACTGAAAGGGAAAAACAATGCAGAAACATATGCACTATGACGAAGCGGAAAAACTTGCGGTATCCGCATTTGCCCAGTCTGTCGGGCAATCTATGCGCGAAGATGAAAGCGTTTTTGTTGCCCGTGAGCTGGATTATGTGAAAGCCAAAGTTTACGAGAAAAAACGCCCGCCCATGTTGGGTTTGAGCCTCGTGCCGGCTGAAACCGATGCCCCAGAATGGGCAGAAACCATCGTTTACAAAACCTACGACACCGTAGGCATGGCGAAAGTGATTGCCAACTACGCCGATGACCTGCCGCGTGCTGATGTAGCCGGTACTGAACACACCGTGCGCGTGAAAAGCATCGGCGCAAGCTACGGCTACAACGTGCAAGAGCTGAAAGCATCTGCCGGTTTGGGTACTAACCTACCCACCCGCAAAGGCGAAGCCGCCCGCCGCAGTATCGAAGTGAAGCTGAACCAAATCGCAATGACTGGCGATGCTGCTTACAACCTGCACGGCATGCTGACCCATCCGAACATCGGTACAACCACCCTGCCTTCTGCTAAGAAATGGGCACAGGCTACCGGTCAGGAAATCGTGGCTGACTTGGATGCGTTGTGGAATGCGGTGCGCCTGCAATCGCAAGGGGTGCACACTCCCAACCGCCTGATTGTGTCATCCAGCCTGCACGCGCAACTGACTTCCAAAGTCTATGCTGAATCTTACGGCAAGACCGCTTGGGAGTTCTTTAGCGCCAAACACCCCGGCCTGCAACTGGTGGAAGCGCCGGAATTCGAGAAAACCGGCAGCGGCAATAAAGACCTGATTTTCATCGGCGAATTTGCAGCTGAAAACATGGCTCATGAATTGGTAATGCCGTTCAACCAGCTGGAGGCGCAAGCCCGCAACCTGGAACTGGTTGTGCCGTGCTATGCACGAACCGCCGGTGTGGTTGTACATTATCCCTTGGCCTTTACCAAAGCCGAAAATTAACCTGACAGGCTGCCTGAAATCTGCGATACGGTTTCAGGTAGCCTTTTTTAGGAGAACGCTATGTTTGTGAAAAACGTAAAACCTGCCGTGGTGGTACTGAACGGCGAAACGGTAATTGCCCCGTTGGAAGTAGTGGAAGTGGACGGTAAAGACAACGGCGTGAAAAGCCTGATTGAGAGCGGCCACTTGGTTGAAGCCACTAAAGCAGAGACTCCACAGCAAACTGAAGCCGAATCTAAAGAAGAGGCCGGCGAAGATACTGCTGATAAAACTTCCGGCAAGAGCAAATAGGACGGTAAATCATGGACACGCAGACGGTAACATTGCTGAAAACGCTTGCGCCGAATGTGGCGGCCATGACTGAAGATGCTATGAATGCGGCTTGGGATGCGGCGGAAGGGTTTATGCCTTTGAAGCTGCCGCCCAAGAAGCAAAACGAAGCGCGGCTGTGGTACACCGCCCATCTGTTGACCATGAAACAGGCGGCGGATAACGGTACATTGCCGCCGGTCGGCATCAAGTCCGAGAGCGAAGGCGATTTGTCGCGCAGCTACGGCAGCCTGGCCGAAGAAGGCGACCCGTTCGGCTACTACGCCCGCTGGAAAGCACTGATGGATTTGGAAGCAAGGCTTGGCGGCATTATGGTGGGGAGCAGGCTGTATGAGTGTTGAAGTCAAGCTGATAGACCGCGGCTTCGACAAAATCATCCAGCAGGCTTTGAAGCTGGACGGCAAAGGCGTGAAGGTCGGCATCCGGCGCGGCAAAGGCTCGCACGACGGTACGGATATGCTGGATATTGCGGTATATAACCACTTCGGCACATCCACCATCCCCGCCCGCCCGTTTATAAGCGATTGCGCGGAAAAGAATGCCGGGCAGATCCAAGAGGCGCAGAAGCGGCTGGTTTACCGCGTGTATCAAGGCAGTTTGAGCGCGGACGGGGCGTTGGCACAGCTCGGAGCATGGTATGTGAACGTGCAGAAAGGTCATATTGCACATGGCAGCTGGTTTCCTAATGCGGAATCAACCAAAAAGCGCAAAAAGATGAAGCGGCCAGGGGATGTAATCAAGCCGCTGATAGATACGGCAGATATGATGAATTCGGTAGATTGGGAGCGTTCATGAGCTTTCGCAGTAAACAGCAAATCATCCGGCAGCCTGACGGGCAGTATGTGAAAGGCCGCTGGGTTAAAGGTGGCGATACCACGATGGAAATCATGGCATCGGTGCAGCCTGCCACCAATGATGACACCCAGAACCTGCCAGAAGGCAAACGTATTGAGCGGGCGGTGCGGATTTATACCGATGCGCTGCTGAATGTGGACGGGGCGGACAATAACGGTGATGTGTTGGTGTGGCAGGGGCGGCATTACCGCGTGATTGCGGTTGCGCCCTACCGCTCCAACGTCATCAGCCATTACCGCTATCTGGCAGCGGAGGCGGAGCGATGAAAGAGAAGTTATATGACATCTTGGCATCACAAACCACCCTGCCGCTGATTTGGGCACACGAGAACGGCAAACGCCCAAAGCCGCCGTTCATGGTGCTGGATGTACGGCAAACAACCGCCGTATGGCCGGTACATGCTGGGCAAATCGGCACAGACCGCACCCGCAAGCTGGACGGTACGCGCGAAGCTAAAGTGCATCTGCAATGCTTCGGCGCTGGTTGTTTTGAGGAGTTGGATGCGCTGATTAACCGCCTGCAAACGGAGGCAGTAGCGGAGATGTTGGAAGCGGCGAATACCGATATTGTCGATTTCGAGCCGGTGCAGCAAGTGCCTAAACTGCTTGAGGTGGACTACGAACCGCAGGCGGTGGGCGGTTTCCGCTACCGCTACACTACCAGCCTGATTGAACAGTTAGAAACGATTGATTCGGTGGATTTGTCTGCCGGTGTGCTGCCATAGGGCGGCTTTTTTATTATGGAGAACCAAAAATGGCAAATATCGACCGCCTGGTGGATGTGCAGATTTCGCTGAACACCACGGGCATTGCGGTATCCAATTTCAGCGACATGATTTTTGTCGCCCCGCACGTTTTGAGCCTGTCGCGCGTGATGGCGATTACCGGCGCAGACCAGCTTTTGGATTTGGGCGCGAAACCGTCTGATGCGCTGTATCGCGCGGCGCAGGCGTTTTTCTCGCAAGGCCGTCATCCCGCCAAGATGTTTATTGGCCGCCGCTTGGCGCAAAGCGTGGCGGTAACGGTGGACAAGGCGGTAAAAGGCGCGGAATACGCGCTGACCGTGGCGTGGAAGAAAGACAGCGACACCGTAACCCATACCGTGAAGCTGACTGCTAATACCGAGACCACTGAGCAGATTGCCAACAGCCTGAAAACCTCGCTCGCCGGTGTGGCCGATGTGCAGGTAGAAGCCGCTGTTTCCGGCAGCACATTGACACTGACCCACAAATCAGGCGCAGCATTTACCGTGCGAACCGGCGCGAATATGACCGTTGGCACGGCTACATCGAACGAAGATTGGGCGCAGACGCTCAATGCGGTAAAACGCGAGAGCGACGAGTGGTACGGCCTGACGGTGGACAGCCGCACCGAAGCCGATGTATTGGCGGTGGCTGCTTGGGCGGAAACCAACCACAAGCTGTTCGGTACGGCATCCGCCGCGCAGAATATTACCGACGGCTCGGTGGATAACGACCTATTGAGCAAACTGAAGACCAAGGGTTATGCCTACACCTTCGGCCTGTATCACACCCAAGCGGCGGCGGAATATCCTGAAGTGGCGCTGATGGCCGAACGCTTTACCTACTATCCGGGCAGCGAGACTTGGGCAAACGTGAAGCTCAACGGCATTACCGCCGACCGACTGCCGGAGGGCGATGTGCTGGTGGTGCAGAAAAAGAACGGCACGACCTTTGAAACCTTCGGCAGCTTCGCTATTTCGCAGGGCGGTAAGACCGCAGCGGGCGAGTGGATAGACGTTATCCGCTTCCGCGACTGGCTCAAAGCCACCATGCAGGCAGACGTTGCCTATGCGCTGATTAACGCCGGCGGGAAAATCCCCTACACCGACAAAGGCATTCAAATCATCGTGAATGCCATGCAACAAAGCCTTGTACTGGGTGTACGGCGCGGCGGCATTGCGGAAGAGGAATTGGACGAAAACAACGCCGTTATCCCATCATTCCGCATTACCTACCCCCGCGCATCGGAAATCAGCCCGAATCGTAAGGCATCCCGTATCTTGCAGGATATTGGTGGCTCGGCTCGCTTGGCCGGGGCGGTGCATTTGGTAGAAATCAAATTCAGCCTAGGCTATACGCTGTAACGCTATCTGAAACAAGGCTGCCTGAACTTCAGGCGGCCTATTTACTTGGAGAACCAAAATGGCAGACGTAAAAACGTATGCAAGCGACCGCGTGGCGGTTACGTTCGGCGCACACAGCGTCAAGGGCATGACAGACGGCACGTTCGTTTCGATTGAGCAGATGGCTGACGGCATTACCAGCCAAGCTGGGGCAGATGGCGAAGTAGCCCGCTCCATGAGCGCGGATAAACGCTGCAAGGTAACGCTTACCCTGCAACAAACCAGCCAATCAAATAACGTATTGAGCGCGCTCCATGATGCGGATATTGCATCAGGTGGCGCGATGCCGCTGCCGCTGCTGATTAAAGACCTGCGAGGCGATACCTTGTTCATGGCCGGTGCGGCGTGGATTGTGAAAAAACCCAATAGCGAATTTGGCAAAGAAGTAGGCAGCCGTGAGTGGGTATTTGAGACTGCTTCCGCTGTTTACTCTGTAGGGGGTAACTAATGCGTAAACCGAAAATTGTCAGCATTGGCGCACACAAATTCGGCATCACGCGCATGGATGCGTTTACAGCCTTAGAAGTGTTTGGCGACCTGCAAAAAGAGCTGTTACCGGCTCTCGGCAGCTTGATGAAGCCGGAAGGCGAACAAGACGGCACAATGAATGCGCTGGCCGCACTTTCCGGCAGCTTGTCGGGCAAATCGCTAACCAAATGGGCAAGCCGCCTGCTCGACCCTGACTATATCTCGGTAGAGAACGCAGACGGCGATTTAGAGAAATTGACCGCCGACCGCCGCGAGCTGGTGTTTGAAACCGCGGTAGAAATCTTAGAGCTGATGGTAGCAGTCATTCGGGAGAACTTCGCCGACCCTTTGATGCAATGGCTCGCCCGTTCTGGACTGGAAGCACAGCTGAAAGACAAAGTACAGTCGGCAGCTTCCGCGAAGATCTGACCGCAGAATTTGTGATATGGCGGCCTGTGATGGCAGGCCATATCACACTTTCGGAAGTCAAAAACGGGACGGCGAGCCTGATTGACCTGATGAAGATTAACGCGGTAATGGATGCACAGGAAGCCGCCGAAGCGGCGGCAATGGCAAGGCACAAATCATGATTGCACAAGAACTGGTAACGCTGCTGCGTTTCAAACTGGAACAGTCCGGCATCGGGCGCTATCGCGCCGCCGTGCAACAGGTGCGCAAATCAGCGCAGAGCTACGGCGAGGCAATACAGAAAAGCAACAATACCGCCGTTCGCGGGGCAAACCAAGCGGCGGCGGCCTATTCGCGCCTGGGCGGCATCGTGCGGGCGGTATTGGGCGGCATCGGCACTCGTATGCTGATGAGTATGGCTGATGACTGGGCAAGCGTGGAAGGGCGTATCTCCCTGACCACCAAGAGCGCGGAAGAGCAAAAATATGTGATGGATGAGCTGTTCAAGTCCGCACAGCGCAACCGGCAGGAATTTACCGCCACCGCCGACCTGTTCCAAAAAGTAGCCCGCAACAAAGACGACTTGGGTTTGTCCACAGACCAAACGCTGCAACTGACGGACGTTATCGGCAAATCGATGGTTATCGGCGGCGGCGATGCCGGAGAGCAACAAGCGGCCTTGCTGCAACTGGGGCAGGCTTTGAGTTCCGGCACGCTGCGCGGCGATGAACTGAACTCTATTCTTGAGCAATCCCCGCGCTTGGCGCAGGCGATTGCCGATGCGTTCGGTGTGCCGGTAGGTAAGCTGCGGGAGATGGGTAAAGAAGGCCGCCTAACCAGTAAAGAACTGGCGCAGGGCTTGCTGAAACAGGCCGACAAGCTCAATGAAGAGTTTGAACGGATGCCCAAGACGTTTTCCGGCAGCTTTACCATCATCCGCAACAAGCTGGGTCAGGTGGTTAGTGGCTTGAATAAATCCACCCGCGCAGCAGAGGCGTTTTATAAAGTCTCAAACTGGCTTATCGACAACTTCGAGACTTTGGCAATGATTATTGCTGGTAGTCTGGTGGTAACCAAAATCCTGAGCTGGCAAAACGCACTACTGGAGGCCACTGGCGCAACCAATCTGCTGACGGCGGCACAAATCCGGTTGAGGCAGGTGATGACTGCGAGCAACGCTCGCACGCTTGGGCAATGGGCAAGACTGGCAGCCATCCTGTATGGCCTCTACTTGATAGGCGATGATATTTACGGCTGGCTCAAAGGCGATATTTCCGTAATTGGAGGACTAATTGGCCGCGCTGAAGAATGGGCGGATGAAATCGAGACGGTAAAAAACATTCTCGGATTCATTAAAGACCTGCTATTTGGCGCGGGCATGACGTTCAAGGAATGGGCAGTCAAAGGCTTTGCTATCCTAGCAGTGCTGATGGCACTGGTAAAAATCATCGGAGTGGTATTTGCGGTTTTACGTGGCATCAGAATGATGGTGGCAGTTATCAACGCCCTAATGATGGCCAATCCGATTGTTGCTATTCTGATGATTATTATCGGCCTGCTGCTGCTGATTTGGTATTACTGGGATGATATTAAAGCAGCAGGGGCGGCGGCTTGGGATTGGATTAAAGCTAAGGCGCTGGCCGCATGGAACGGCATCAAGGCTGCGGCTGCTGCGGCGTGGGACTGGGTGCTAAGTAGAGGACGCGCTGCTTGGGAAGGCATCAGGTCAGCAGTGCAGGCGGTAACGGATTTTGTCCGTACAGCTTGGGATGGGGCTATCAGGGCAGTTACCGGCTGGATTGATAACATCGTGCAAAGCTGGAACAACCTGAAAAACCTCATATCTGGCGGCTTTTCATTCCCCGGCTTTGGCGGCAAAGCGCCGTTGGCTAATAGTGGTGGCAATATAACCCAAACTTTCAACACTACGGTTCACGGGGCGAGAGACCCTGGCAAAACAGCGGCCCATATCAATTCCCGCTACAACTTGCCAGCCCCTGTGTTAGGAAGGTAAAAATGGCACTTATCGACTTAGTATTTCGTCTGAAAGACACACCGCAAACCATGATAGGCGCATTGCAGTTAGATGCGCTGATTAGCGAGCAAACCTCTCTAGTTAATGGAGTAACGCAGTACGCGGTAGAAGAAGGTACACCGGTAAGCGACCACATCTCAACCGAAGCGGAAAAGCTGACGATTGAAGGAGTGGTAACCGGCGCAAGCGTGAGCCTGTTCGGGGGGCATGGCCGCAGCAAGATGATTGAAGCCAAGGAAGCCCTGCGTGTGATTAACGAGCAGCGGCAGCCGATTACTGTTGTTACTGGCTTAGACGTTTACCCTGAATTTGCTATGGAGAGCTGCGATATTTCGCGTAATGCAGATGATGGCGAACAGCTACGCATCAGCATCAGCCTAACTAAGATACGCAAAGCCAAAACCAGAGAAGCGGATATTCCGCCAGGGAAGGTGCGGCAGAATGCGGCAGGCAAGGCGGGGGAAACGCGAAAACCGGCCGGCCGCGTTACCAGTAGGCAGGCTGCCGGGCGGCAGGCGGCAAATACCACGCCCAGCCCACAGGCGCAGCAACGAGCCCAAGCAGCGGTACAAGGTAGAACGAAATTCTCATCAATAACAGAGTTTGGGAAATGATAAGAATCCCCTTCGCAAACCAAAACGACTTCATTGTCGAAGCGGAACTGGACGAAATGACCTGTTTCTTGCATCTAGCGTGGAACGATGACGATGCAATGTGGACGTTATCGCTGGAGAACGCTGAAAACGATGTCATCTTGTCCGGTATCCGGCTGGTGTCTGACTGGCCGCTGTTAGGCCGCTTCCGTCATTTAGCTGTACCAAAAGGCGAGCTGGTGGTGGTGTCATTAGACGGCGAGCCGATAGGCAGGCAATCGTTTGCCGATGGGTCGGCAGAGCTGGTGTATTTGCCTGCGCAGACCACCTGAAATCAAAATAAGGCGCATAAATGTATAAATTCAATCGAGTGTATCGCTTGTTGATTGGCAAGGCAGGCGGCAAGGGTGTGGAAATCAAACCGCCATTACAGATTGAGTTTGAGATTGAGAAAGACACCAAGCCAGACCCGAACATCCACCGCCTGAAACTCTACAATTTGGCACCGGAAACCATCGAAGCCGTCAGTAAACCTGATGGCTTTTGCGTTCTCTATGCTGGTTACGCTGAAGATGAAGGCGAAGTGTTGATGGCATCTGGCGGGGTGGTGGATGCCTACACCTACCGCGAGGGTACGGAACGCATTACGGAGCTTTCGGTAGCCGATGGGTGGGTAGAGTTGCGCGATACGGCTGTTTCGCTTGGGTTTGGTGCTGGTGTGGCAGCACATAGCATTATTCGTGAAATTGCCAAGCAAATGAATCTGACGTTAGTCATGGATGAAAAACTACCTAATCGAACATGGCGCAACGGCTTCAGTTTCTACGGTGCGGCACGGCGGGCATTGGACAAGATAGTCGCCGGTGCCGGGCTGGAATGGTCTGTGCAAAATCAAACGCTGCAAGTGGTGCAGAAACTGCAACCGACCAAACGCACGGCGGTGGTGCTGGCTGCTGATAGCGGGTTAATCGGTCACCCTGAAAAAATCCGCGATGGGGCGCGGGATAAGTCTGTTCCGAAGAACAGCCGCCGCAAAGGCCGGACGGGGCAATCAGAGCCGCGCAATGGCTGGAAGGTGCATTCATTATTACTACCGCAAATCAATCCGGCGGATATTGTGAAAATCGAATCGGAAACGGTAAATGATTTTTTCCGCGTGGAGACCGTAAAGCATTCAGGCAGTCTGGACGGCGGTGACTGGCAAACTGAATTAGAAGTGAAGGAAATCAAATGACCTTGACGGAAGCCATCCATAACGAGCTAGACGATATTCATGTTTGCTTACCCGGAAAAATCGTGGCATGGGATGGTAAGACAGCCACGGTTAAGCCAAGCATGCCGCGTGCCTTGTCCAACGGTGGAGAACTGGCCGCGCCGCAGATTGTAAGTGTGCCGGTGCTGTTCCCTACCGGCTTGGGCGGCAGTGCAATGATTAGCCTGCCGCTGCAAGCCGGCGATGATGTGTTGCTGTATTTCTCTGAAGTGGCGCTGGATAGCTGGCTTTCCGGCAGTGATGCTGCGCCAGACGACCCGCGCCGCTTCGACATGTCGGACTGCTTCGCCGCCCCCATGCTGCGCCCGACCGTAGCGGCAGCTGATACGGCTAATCTGCGCCTGCTGTGTGGGGCAAGCTCTTTCGTGATGTCGCCCGGCGGCGAAGTAACGCTGAATGCAAGCAAGTTCCAAGTGAACGCACCACAGTCGGAATTCTCTGCTGTGGTAACAGCACAAGGGCAAATCAACGGTAACGGCGGCATGGCGGTGGAAGGCGGCAGCGGGGCAACGTTTAGCGGCAACATAAAACAGACTGGCGGCAACTACACCACCGACCAAGATGTGATTGCATCCGGCAAGTCATTAGCCACCCATACCCACCCTGGCGATAGCGGCGGAACAACTGGAGCGCCCCAATGAGTGCAGATTTGAAATTAAACGGCAATCATGACTTGGATTTATCTAATCTGACTTTGACCGATGGCGCAGAACGAGTGCGACAGCAAATCAAGGTTACGTTGCTGACCTTTCTTGGTGAGTGGTTTCTCAATACCGACCACGGCGTACCGTACTTTGAGCAGATTTTAAAGAAAGCACCAAGTCGGGCGGCGATTGAAGCGGTTATCCGCGCCAAAGTAAAAGACGTTCCCGGCGTGGTGTCGGTATCAGAAATGCGCCTGCTGCTAGATAGCCCCGGCAGACGGTTGGCGATACATGCCAAGGCGCACACAGATGAAGGCTTAGTTGAGATTAAGGCGGAGGTTTGATGGATTACGGTGTTTTGCCTACGGGCTTTATAAAAATGAGGCTGCCTGAAATCCGGGCGGCCATTATTACTGACTTGAAACAGCGGCTACTTGCAGCCGGCCTGCCGGCGGATATTCAAACCCGGCCCGATAGTGTGCTCGGGCTACTAATTGATACGTTTGCCGAACGTGAGGCGGCGCTGTGGAACGTAGCGGAAGGCGTATACAACGCTATGTACCCCGATACTGCTACCGGCATAGCGCTGGATAACGCGGTGGCGTTCACCGGTGTGCGACGCTTAGGAGAACGGCCAAGTTCGGCAGACTTGCTGATTTATGCCGACAGCACCATTCAAGTGCCACGCGGCGCACAGTTCAAAAATACCGTTACGCAGACGGTGTGGGCAACCACAGCAGATTTGACTGTTTCAGCGGCTAACGCGGCAGAAATTCTGATTACGCTGACTGCGCAGCCTGATTTCACTTATTGGGTAGCCATCGGCGACCAGCGATTTACCTACCGCAGTGGTCGCAACGCTACCGCAGATGATGTAGTAGATGGTCTGAAAACCGCCCTATCAGCATCATCCGACTTCGCAGCAGAGAAAAACGGCGTATTCCTGCGCATCCGCTCGGTGGCAGCAGATAGTGTACGAGCAGCGGTATCCGATAATCTATCCATTGTTGAAATCGGCGCAGTAGTGCCAGCTTCTCCGCTGGAAGGCTTAGAGGAAGCGGCAGCGGATACGATTACTGAAGCTGTTACGTTGATTGACGGACTAAAACGGGTTCGCAACCGTGTGGCGGTGGTAGGAAGGGTGGCGGAAAGCGACGAGGATTTGCGCGCTCGATACGAAACGGGCGTATATGCACTCGGTGCGGCCACGCATGCCACTATTCTTGCCAACCTGAAACGAGATATTCCGACCGCCAGCGATATTCACGTTTTCGAGAATAACACAGACTTGCAAGTCGGCGACCTGAAGCCACACTCCATCAAAGTGCTGATTGATGGCGGCAAGGATGATGAAATTGCTCAAGCTATCTACCGCGTGAAGGCGGCTGGTATCGATACCAACGGCGATATAGCTAAGACTATCCCAACGCCGACTGGAAACCAGATTATCCGTTTCTCCCGCCCGACCTATCGCTATATTTGGGTACAGGCTACCTTATCCCTGCTGCGCGGCACAGATGCTGCCTTCCCGGCAGACGGTTACGAATCAGTACGCGCAGATTTGAACGCCATTGGGCAGAAATTACAGGTTGGCAATGATGTGGTGGCGCAGAAATTCTATTGCGGCGCATTTAAAACGGCCGGCATTGAATCAGTAACGTTCAAGTTTGCCGCTTCCGCTAGTCCGACTATCCGACCTGCTGATGGTGCGTTCAGCCCGAATAATATTGTGATTGGTAACTATGAACGGGCGATGTTCGACCCGATGCGAATTGAGGTGCGCTAATGGAACGAGAAACCGACCACGGCGGCATAGCGTGGGGCAACAATCTGATGCAGTTCCGGCAGAGCCGGCAGTTTGAATGCTTGGTTAAATCGTTATTCGCGCCGGTAAATGTTCTGCATGAGGTGTTTTACGACCTGCTATATAAGCGTGGGGTAGATACAGCAGAAGGCAAGCAGTTAGACGGAGTGGGGAGAATCGTTGGCTTGACGCGCACAGTCAGCAACGCGGCAGCTATCCCGTTTTTCGGCTTTGCCGGGCAAGAAAATACCCGTAGTTTCGGACAGGCGCGAATGCGGCGCGAAAACGAAACTGTTACCGGTGGATTCATTAAATTGCCGGATGATGAATATCGCGGCCTACTGAAATGGAAAATTGCCGCGAACAACGGGCATGGCACTGCGCCTGAAATTGTGGCGGCGCTAAGTAATGTGTTTGGTGCAGAGCTGGCAATTTTCCGCGACTGGGGGAATGCGAAATTTCAGGTTGCCTTCAGCACAGAGAATGCGCCGGAATATGTGCTGAATAACCGCTATCGGCTGATACCCAAGGCCGCCGGGGTGGGCTTGGAAGTGGTTATCGTGAAACATAAAACCCCATTCGGTTTTGCCGACCAGAATTATTACGGCTTCGGGCAGGGCGTGATGTTATCTAACGCCGATATTGTGATTTAACCGCCAATCGGCGGTTTTTTATGGAGTATGAACATGGCAGTAAACAAGCAGTCATTTGCGAAAAAGTTTGCCGAAAACGGCCAGCGCACGGTCTGGGAAGAGCCGCAATACAAGCTGGGCTGGGATATGGTGGGCATCAGGCCGCCGACTAAAGAACAGTTTAACTATCTGTTCTACAACATTGACGAGAAGATGGCGTTTTTGCTTGAGGAGATTGACGCTGGTGGTTCAGTTAAAACCACAGGCAACCAAGAAATCGCTGGCGACAAAACCTTTGCCGGCCTTACCGCCCTGAAAAAAGGCGCGATTGTGGCCGACAGCGTGGAAGACTTTAACGCCAACCAATACCTGCAAATTGGCTCGAACAACGTAAATTCATATCTCCACAACAAGAAGAGCGGCAAATACCTCTCCATGCGTAACGACGGCGAGCTACGTTATGACGGCAAACGCCTGCTTAATGTGGATGATTTCATCTCCCAAAAAGCCTCTTCAGGCTACATGAAAACGCCAAGTGGGCTGATTTTGGAATGGGGGACGGCTCAAGTGCCGATTGATAGTTATGTCCAGGTGGTATTCCCGCTAGCATTCCCGACAGCCTGCCTTAATGTGCAGGCCACCGCCGTTCTTGACCAGGCCGTCCCAGGCGCAACCGTATTATCCGCTCATGTAGGGAGAGTCAATCAAACCGGATGCTATGTTGGGGTATCGGAAAACGGCATAGTCGGCCCAAGACCTGTGTATTGGTTGGCCATTGGATATTAACAGGAGCTACAGCATGACCATCTATTATTCAAAATTTAATCAGGCGTTTTACGACAACACCATCCATGCATCCATACCTGAAGATGCGGTAGAGATTAGCCTCGAGCAACACGCCGCACTGCTGGCCGGGCAGTCCAACGGCCAAGTCATCATGCCCGACAAAGACGGCAAGCCCGTGCTGACTTCCAAAGCCCCCAGCCATCTGCACCGTTGGGATGGTAAGGAATGGACGTTAGACAAGGCCGCCGCCTCTCAATTACTGGCCGAATCCATCGACAACGGCACTAAGGCAATTAACGATTTGGTGGATGAAGCCTACCGCCATGTAACCCGCTTCCAACCGGAATATGAAGTACGCGAGCAACAGGCAAGGGATTACAAGGCGGGCGGCTGCAAAGGGGAAGCCCCGGAGCAGGTGGCCGCTTTTGCCAAGCCAGCAGGCAAGACGGCGTGCGAAGCGACCGACATCATCATTGCCCAAGCCGACAACCTGCGCATGGTGATGGGTAAGCTGGGCGCATTGCGGATGCGTAAGTTTGAACTGAAAGGGCTAAAGACTGCCGCCGAAGTGGACAAGCGCACAGCGGAAATCTTGGCGGAGATTAAGCCGATTGCCGACAAGCTGGGCGAGGTGGGCAAATGATTTACCTGGCTTTGTATCACGGCCACCGTGGCGGCACGGGCTGGCGCATGTGGGTGGCACGGTTTACCGATGGCTTAACCCGCATTCTCACGCGCGGCAAGTACAGCCATTGTGAGATTGCCGTCAGGCTACCTGAAACGGCAGGGGAGCAGGAATATGAGTGCTATTCCGCCAGCCTGCGGGATGGTGGGGTACGCAGAAAAACCATGCCGCTGCCGTCTGCCAAGTGGGATTTGATTGCACTACCGGACAGCGTGGGCGAGCGGCTGCATAGCTTATGGCAGGAAACCCAAGGCCAAGGCTACGACCTGCCCGGCGCGTTCGGTGTGGTGTTCGGTTTGAGAGAAAACCGCCGTCGTTGGTTTTGCAGCGAGTGGGTGGGCAAGGCGTTGGGGCTGGCCGAAAGCTGGCGTTTTTCGCCGAATGATTTAGCGGTAATTGCGAACATGGGAAGGGAGGAGAAATGACACCGTTGGAAACGTCTAACGTTCCCGGCCATATGCTGAACATGGGCATGATTGGTATATCCGGCACGATAGCCGGTATGCCGTTGGAAGCCCTCGTGTTGGGCGCGGTGGCCGGGGCGTTGCATCATGGCTTGAAGGAGCCGGGCAGTCGCAAGAACGGCATGCTGGTCATCATTACCAGTATGCTGCTGGCCGGTTCTTTATCGCCGGTGATTATGGCTTATCTGGCGTTGAGCTTAGGGCTGGAGCAGGAAGTATTCAAGGCCGCCGTGCCGATGCTGATTGGTTTGGGCTGGTCTTGGGCTACCCCGCTTTTGAATGACGGCCTGCGCCGTTTGTGGGCTGGCTGGATTGATAAATGGGGAGGTAGAAGGAAATGAATATGGAGATGATTACCCAATGCTTATTGATGATAAACGTAGCGGCGATGGTGGCGATATTCGTTTATTCCGCCTGCTCGTTATCAGTGCGGCAATGGACAGCCAAGCAGCCTGACTACTGGATACATAGCCTACTGGTGGGCGGTAGTGTGGCGGTCATCGGCCATTCGCTGGCTGGTGGGCAGGTACATCACTGGACGGAAATCATGTTCAACGTGGCAGCAGCATCTTACTTCGTGATGCGTTCGCGCCGTATTCATCTATTGAGCGGGATATTGCAGCGCAAAGGCAAAGGCTACCTGAAAGAGAGAAGGGAAACGAAATGACGGAATTGGCATGGATTGTGGAAGCAAGGGCATACATCGGCATGCACGAACGGGATGCGCGTGGCTTAAAGACCATCCCATTGTGGGTACGGGCTTTGAAAGGCTGGTGGAGCGACACCAAAACGCCGTGGTGCGGAACGTTCGTCGGCCACTGTTTGCAGGCAGCTGGCAGGGATATTGCGAAAGAATGGTATCGGGCGAAAGCCTGGGTGAACAGCGCTACCCGTTTGGAGAAACCTGCGTATGGTTGCATCGTGGTATTTGAGCGGCAGGGCGGCGGGCATGTCGGCTTTGTCGTTGGGCAGGACAGGCAGGGCAACCTGATGGTATTGGGCGGCAACCAGGGCGACGCGGTCAATATCAAACCGTTTGCCAAGAGCCGCGTGATTGCCTACCTGTGGCCGAACAAAGGCGGCAATCCTGCCTACCCCGCAGAAGGGCGCTATACGCTGCCGCTGCTCGCGAGCGACGGGAAGCTGAGTAGAAACGAGGCGTAAACAAAACCCGCAGCGTGGAAGGCTGCGGGCTACCTGAAAATCAGACATATGGCTGAAACTGGTTGTCATCGCTATATAGTAAATCCATCAACTTTGGATGAATAAACAATTTTTCCCTACCAATTGTCATTTCACGCAATACGCCGATTTTCACCAGCTCTTTTAGATATTTAGAAGCAGTCTGCCGCTTGGCAATACCTGCAGTTTCAAGGTTGCCGATACGGGTATAGGGTTGCTCGAAAAGCAAATCAGACAACTCCCTGCTATATAGTGTTGGTGCTGCCTTTTGGATGTATATACGGGTTTCATCTGCCAGCCGCTTGATGCCTTCTATTTTTGCCAATGTCCAGCCGGCAGTTTCTTCCACCCCCTTCAGAATATAGACAATCCAATCTTGCCAGTGCTGCTTCTCAGTTACGCCTAGCAACAAGCGGTAATAATCGGATTTGTGTTGAATAATATAACGACTAAGATAGAGTATAGGTAGCCCAAGTAATCCTTTTTCAATCAGGAACAGACTATTTAGTACACGGCCAGTTCGCCCGTTCCCATCTGCAAACGGGTGGATTGCTTCAAACTGATAGTGAGCTATTGCCATAACTATCAAAGGGTCGATATGGTCGGATTCATGGATGAATTTTTCCCAATTAGCCAATTTCTGCCGTATTAACTCCTCTCCTTCCGGAGGTGTATAGACAATTTTACCGCTATGCCCAGTTTTCAGCGCTGTTCCACCAATACGGCGAATATCCATATCACGCCCTTTAATTACACTACATACCTGCACAGCAGTTTGCGTACGCAAAGGGAGACGTTGTAGTGATTGGAACCCTGATAATAAAGCATTTCTGTATTGAAGAGCTTCTTTGGTAGCGGGGTCGATACTGTCTTGAGGTAATTGCAGAGACTGAAACAGTTTGTCGGCAGTTGTAACAATATTCTCAATCTCAGAACTTGCCCTTGCCTCCATTACTGGTAGCGTATTGATCAGCATGGCCTGATTGGGAATAAGTTCTGCCGCTTGTTTTAACTCTCCAAGCGCCACTCGGGCACGGATACAGTGTTTTAAAATAAATTTATCTTCAACGTCTTGGGCGGGAGGTAATGATGGAAGATTATTGTAAGGAACTTCAGCTTGCCATTTTGTCATGTTTATTTTTTATGAATTTTTAAAGGTATTTGCAGTATAGGTTGATGCCGTGTACATATCAAGTAAATGTGACTAAAAATAGTGACATATTAAACATATCATTGGTAATTATATGACTTATTTATACAAATACTGGAAGCCGCTTGCTATCGCCGCGCTACTGGCGGCGGCGGTGGGCGGGGAATATTGGTATGGTAGGCAACGCTATCAGGCGGGCTATGATGCAGCCACGGCGGCCATCACCGCCAAGATGCTAGAGCAGCATCAGCAGCATCAAAAAGCCGCCCGGACGGCCAGCGTGGAATATCAACAAACCAAGTCCGAAGCGGACGAGAAAGTGAGAATACAGCGTGAAGTGGTACAGCAAATTATCGAGCGGCCTGTGTATATTGACGATTGCACTGATGCAAGCGGGGTGTCAGTCCTCAACGCCGCCATTGCCGAACGCCGTTGAACCGCCTGCCGACTTGGCTACTCCCTGCCCAAGGCTGCCTGAATTATCGGGCACAACGGGCAAGGTGATGCTGCCGTGGGCGCTGGAGGTGGTGCATCTGTATAACGACTGCGCGGCACGGCATGACGGGTTGATAAAGGCATGGCCAAGGTAGGAAATCCGTTCCGCAAAAAATTTCCAGCCTTTGATTTTGTTGGATAAAAATCAGCTTCAAACGCAACGATTGCGGAACGGAAATATAGATGGAAGCCTTATAAATGCTTGATTTGTTATGTTCTATGAAATAATATCGCTTGTTACATTTTCAGGTAGCCTCTCGGCAAGCAATCAAAGGCTACCTGAAACCGTCGATACCAAGCTAACCCCTCCTCGGAAAAACCACCATGACCCAAGCGCAAGATAATCTGGTTTTCACCCTCAACGACGATTCCTCTGCCCCGCAATCCACCACATCCGACACCGAAGATTGGGAAAAAGGCCTGGAACGCCTGCAACAAAAACGCCGCCATCTGGCCAAACAGGCGCAACAACCGCCCGCCACCCAATCCAACCGCCATCCTTCTGCCGCTCTTCTTTACGATACCTTGGTGGCCGAAGCCAGCCCAACGCCGGCACCAACCGCCGCCCCTACTGCCGAACCCCGCACCGTACCGCTTCATACGCCCGCGTCTGTGGCCGTGGCCGAACCTGCCGCACAGCCAGCCAGCTCCGGCACGCGCCCCAGCGCGCTCAGCGGCAGCCGCCATCGCCGCCTGAATCTGGACGAACAAAAACAGGCCTATCAAGCCTATCTCCAGCACTGGCAGCAACAGCACAACCTGCAAACCGCCAGCTCCGAAGCCGAGCTGAACAACCCGCAAATCCTGTTTCAAGAAGACTGGCTGGCTGCCCAAAACTCCCTGCGCGTCGGCCGCAACGAGCCCGTGGTCGAGCAGGCCACCGTGTGGCTGGGCGGCACACAGCCCACGGTAACGCCCAACCAAGACGTAGCCGAACAAATCGAAGCCGCTGCCGAGGCCGCCGCACAGTCCGAATACGATGCCCAAGCCGAGCATGGCACCGCAGAACTGGCCGCTGCTGCCGAGAAAGTGGTGCTGCTCAACGCCTACACCTTGCCCAGCAATCTGCAACACAAAATCCTCTGCCTGAGCGAGCAAGTCCTGCTCGAACGCCTAACCGAAAAACTGCGCCCGCATCTGGCCGATGCCGTATCCGGCATGGTGAAAACCGCGTTGCAGCGGCAAACGGCGCTGATGGTGCAGAATATGCAGCAGGCCTTCTTAGATGAAGTGCCCCGCCTGGTGGACGACGTATTGGCCTACAACCTCGCCCGCGCCCTGGCTGCTGTGAAAAAAGAACAGCTATAACAGCCAACCCCGAATTAAGGCTACCTGAAAATCCCCGCCGGTTTTCAGGTAGCCTTTGCCATTTTGCGCCGCCTCGATGCCTCCGCATTCATATCATTTCAACAGTTCATTGTATTCACGATAAATTTTAGCAAAGTAAATTCCTTCTATTTACGTAAAAAACTGCTAAAATGCGCTAGACAATTCATTGGTTGCAGTACTTTCATCAACTTGAGTTAAGGGGTAGGAAATGGACAACAAACTCGGGTTTAAACCCATACCAATGGCGGTGGCCGTTGCGCTGACGCTGTTGATTTGGTTTGTCATTCCCGTGCCGCAGGGCGTTGCCCCCAATGCCTGGCATCTGTTGGCGCTGTTTGTGGGCGTGATTGCCGCCATTATCGGCAAAGCCATGCCCATCGGCGCGCTGTCGATTCTCGCCATTATGCTGGTGGCCATTACCAAGGTAACCGTGCCCGAGCTTGATCCCGAAGGCAACCCGATCAAAAGCCCGGCCACCGTGGCCATTAAAGATGCGCTGAGCTCCTTCGGCGACCCGCTGATTTGGCTCATCGGTATTTCCATCATGATTTCGCGCGGCATCTTGAAAACCGGGCTGGGCTCGCGTATCGGCTATTACTTTATCTCCTTGTTCGGCAAGAAAACGCTGGGCATCGGTTACAGCTTGGCCATTTCCGAGCTGATTCTCGCCCCGGTAACGCCCAGTAATACTGCGCGCGGCGGCGGCATCATCCACCCGATTATGAAATCCATTGCCGGCAGCTTCGATTCCGACCCGGAAAAAGGCACGCAAAGCCGCATCGGCAAATACTTGGCCCTGGTAAACTACCACAGCAATCCGATTACCTCCGCCATGTTCATTACTGCTACCGCACCCAACCCGCTGATCGTGGATCTGATTGCCAAAGCCACCAACTCCGATATCCATCTGAGCTGGGGCACTTGGGCTGTTGCTATGCTTATGCCCGGTTTGGCAGCCATGTTCCTGATGCCGCTGGTGCTGTATCTATTCTTCCCGCCCGAAATCAAAGAAACCCCGAACGCTTCTCAGTTTGCCAAAGACAAGCTGCAAGAACTGGGCCCGATGAACCGCGGCGAAAAAATCATGTTGGGCATTTTTGTCATCCTGCTGCTGCTGTGGGCAGGCATTCCGGCCATGATTTTCGGCAAAGCCTACGCCGTCAACCCCACCACCACCGCCTTCCTCGGCCTCTCCCTGCTGCTGCTCAGCGGCGTGCTTACCTGGCAGGATGTTCTGACTGAAAAAGGCGCGTGGGACACCGTTACCTGGTTCTCCGCCCTGGTGATGATGGCCACCCTCCTCAACAAGCTCGGCCTGATTGCCTGGCTCTCCAAACTCTTGGAAAGCGGCATCGGCGGCATGGGCATGGGCTGGGTTGGCGCGGTAACCCTGCTGCTTCTGGCCTATATGTATGCCCACTACATCTTCGCCAGCACCACCGCCCACATCACCGCCATGCTCAGCGCCTTCTATGCCGCCGGCCTGGCTCTGGGCGCGCCCCCCATGCTCTACGCCCTGCTGCTGGCCTCCTCTTCCAGCATCATGATGACCCTCACCCACTACGCCACCGGCACTTCGCCTGTGATTTTCGGTTCCGGCTACACCACCTTGGGCGAATGGTGGAAAGCAGGCTTCATCATGAGCGTGGTCAACCTCGCTGTCTTCGTGATCATCGGCGGCGTTTGGTGGAAAGTGATGGGTTACTGGTAAACCCCAAGCTTTACACCGGCAACGTTGAAGCATAACGAAAGGCTACCTGACAGTTTCAGGTAGCCTTTTGATTATTTGCCACACACAAAGCAGATCAATATGGCCTTACAAACAGCAAGCTTGAGCACTTTGTATTTCAGATAACCCGTGCCGCCACAGGCTACCTGAAAAAACCACACCGATTTTTCAGGTAGCCTCCACTTGCAGCAAATGGGCAAAACCCGTTCACGGTCAAATAGATTGCACCGATCAAATTAAAGGCTACCTGAAACCGATTCAACAGGTTTTCAGGTAGCCTTTATCTGATATTTGGCCGGCAATCTCTTAGTTTCGCCGTGCGGTCACGAAGGCGGCCAGTTGGCGCAGGCGGTCGGCGCGCGCATCGAAGCCAGACAAGGCTTGCTGCGCTTCGGCCACGAGCCGTTCGGCATAGTCGCGGGCGGCGTTCAGCCCCATGAGTTTGACATAGGTGGGCTTGTCGGCTTCTTGGTCTTTACCGGCGGTTTTGCCCAAGGTGGCGGTGTCGGCTTCGCAATCGAGCACGTCGTCGATCACTTGGAAAGCAAGGCCGAGTTTGGCGGCGTAGTCGTCGAGCCGCGCCAGGGCGGCATCGTCCAAATCGGGGCAGCTGAGCGCGCCCAAGGCCACGGCGGCGCGGATCAGGGCGCCGGTTTTCAGGCGGTGCATGGTTTCCAATTCGGCTTGGCCGATGTGCTGCCCCACGGATTGCAAATCGATGGCCTGCCCGCCAGCCATGCCGAGGCTGCCGGAAGCGCGGGCGAGGGTGTGCACCATTTGCAGCTGCCGTTGCGCGGGCAGGCCGTTGGGGCGGCTGAGCACGTCGAAAGCGAGGGTTTGCAGCGCGTCGCCCACCAGAAGGGCGGTGGCTTCGTCGTATTGGACGTGGCAGGTGGGCTTGCCGCGGCGCAGGCTGTCGTTGTCCATGGCGGGCATGTCGTCGTGCACCAAGGAATAAACGTGCACCAGCTCCACGGCGGCTAGGGCGGCTTCAGCAGCAGCGGCTTCGGACTGCCCCAATTCGGCGGCAGCCAGCACCAACAGCGGGCGCAGCCGTTTGCCGCCGCCGAGCACGGCATAGCGCATGGCTTGGTGCAGCCGCTGCGGCCGGCTGTTTTCTGCGGGCAGTACGCGTTCCAGCACGAGTTCGGCTTGGGCGCGGGCGCGTTGTTGCCAATGATCGGGTTTATTCATCTTGCTCCAACACCAGCTCACGTTCCACGCCGGAATCCAGCACTTGCAGCTTCTGCTCCACTTCGGCCAGCCGCGCTTGGCAGAAACGCACCAGTTCGCTGCCTTCCTGATAGGCGGCCAGCGCGTCTTCCAGCGGCATATCGCTGGCCTGCATGGCTTGGTTGATGGCTTCCAGCCGGCTCACGGCTTCTTCAAAGGTTTTCGGTTTTTTCTTGGTCATGGCGGGTTTACGGCAGTTCGATTCAGGGGCGGGATTGTATCACAGCAGGCAGGCGGGTTTCAGGTAGCCTCTGCTGCCTCAAGTGGCGGGCATAGGCAATACAGCCTGCTTGTTTTCAGGTAGCCTGCAACCGCCACCCAACAGCATATACTGACACACTGCCCGCTTTCATTTACAATCAGCCCAGTAAAGCAGCCAGGATCATCCATCCGGGCTGAAATATTTTGTTTGTGACTCCCTCCAAAAGGAAACCCAATGCGTATCCGAACCGCCCTCCTTCTGCCGCTGCTCGCCCTGCCGCTCCCCGCGCTGGCCGGCGAGCTTAACGGCGCCGAGCTGAGCCTGCCCTGGGGCATCCCATTCGTGCTGATTCTGCTCTCCATCGCCACCGGCCCGCTGTTTTTCGCCCACATCTGGCATCACCATTTTGGCAAAATTACTGCAATGTGGACCTTGGCTTTCCTCATCCCCTTCACGCTTGTTTACGGCTTCTCCACCAGCCTGCATGTGCTGGTGCACGCCTTGGTGGCCGAATACATTCCCTTTATTTTGCTGCTGTGGGCGCTCTACACCATCTCCGGCGGCATCCTCGTGTGGGGCAATCTGCACGGCAGCCCGCGCATGAACACCGCGCTGCTGGCCATCGGCACGCTCCTGGCTTCCGTAATGGGCACCACCGGCGCCGCCATGCTGATGATCCGCCCCATCCTCAAAGCCAACGACAATCGCAAGCACCGCGTGCACGTGGTGGTTTTCTTCATCTTCCTCGTGGCCAATATCGGCGGCGGCCTCACCCCGCTGGGCGACCCGCCGCTCTTCCTCGGCTTCCTCAAAGGCGTGGATTTCCTGTGGACGGTGCAACACATGCTGCCGCCCGTGCTGATTAGCGCCGCCGTGTTGCTCACCGTGTTCTACATCCTCGACAGCAAATACTTCGCCCAAGCCGATGAAGTCCTTGCCAAAGACCCGAGCCCCGACAGCCCGCCCGAAAAAATCAAGCTCATGGGCAAATGGAACTTCCTGCTCCTGGGCGGCGTGGTGGCAGCCGTGATGATGTCCGGCATTTGGAAGCCCGCACACCCCGGCCTGGAAATTTTCGGCACCCACTACGCCCTGCAAAACCTCGCCCGCGACCTGATTTTGGTGGCTCTGGCCGCCACCTCCCTCGCCATCACCCCCAAACAGGTGCGTACCGGAAACGAATTCAACTGGGGCCCGATTGCCGAAGTGGGCAAACTCTTCCTCGGCATCTTCATCACCATCGCCCCCGTATTGGCCATGCTGCAAGCCGGCGAACACGGCGCGTTTGCCCCGCTGATTTCCCTGGTGCACGACGCTTCCGGCAACCCGATCAACACCATGTATTTCTGGATGGCCGGCATGCTCTCCGCCTTTTTGGATAACGCCCCCACCTACCTCGTGTTCTTCAACATGGCCGGCGGCGACGCGCACACCCTGATGAACGGCCACCTGTTCCACACCCTGCTGGCCGTATCCATGGGCTCCGTGTTCATGGGCGCGCTCAGCTACATCGGCAACGCCCCCAACTTCATGGTAAAAGCCATCGCCGAACAGCGCAAAGTGCCCATGCCCGGCTTCTTCGGCTACATGGCCTGGTCGTTCGGCATCCTCGTGCCGCTGTTTATTCTGCACACTTTGATTTTCTTCGTGTGGCAGATTTTGTGATGCCATAGTAGTCAGAAGGCTACCTGAAAGCAGACTGCGCACGTTTCTGCGGAGCTAGAATTTCAGGTAGCCTTTTCTATTCAATCAACCGCCGCAGATTGAGCATAGCCACTCCATAAAATGAATGCGCCTCTGCCCAATCTTTTTCAGGTAGCCCGCATCCGGTACAGGCTACCTGAAAACATAAACAAAACACGCCCATCTTTTCCCAACAAGAAACACCGTCTTGCCGCAAAGTGCTACACCCCGCGCTACAAAACCCTTATACTGCCGCACATTACATTATCCAGCACATCCGAAAGGAAAAATCATGACCCACCAAATCCTGCAAGAAGCCGCCCGCACCCGCCGTTCCGTGTACGCGCTCAACAAAAATCTGCCCCTGCCCGCCGAAGAAGTGGCCGCCATCGTAGAACACGCCGTGCTGCACACTCCCTCTTCCTTCAACTCCCAATCCACCCGCGTCGTGGTGCTGTTCGGCGCCGAACACGAAAAGCTCTGGCAGCTCACCGAAGCCGCCCTGCGCCAAATCGTGCCCGCCGACAAATTCGAGCCCACTGCCCAAAAGCTGGCCGGCTTTGCCGCCGCAGCCGGCACCGTGCTCTTCTTTGAAGACCAGTCCGTCGTACACGGCCTGCAAGAGCAATTCCCCGCCTACGCCGCCAACTTCCCCGTGTGGGCCGAACACGCCGACGCCATGCACCAATACGCCGTGTGGACCACCTTCGCCGCCGCCGGCATCGGTGCCAACCTGCAACACTACAACCCCGTCATCGACCAAGCCGTAGCCGAACAATGGCAAATCCCAGCCAGCTGGACCCTGCGCGCCCAGCTCGTATTCGGCGGCATTGCCGCGCCCGCCGCCGACAAGCAGTTCGCTCCGGTTGAAGGCCGCTTTAAAGTACACGGCCTGTAAGCAACAAGGTATTTCACACAAAAAGGCTACCTGAAAATTTTCAGGTAGCCTTTTTTCAGCGATCCGCCTTGAAACCTAGCTCTGCATGAAGAGAATAGCCAACTACTCCGCTCTCTCCACCTCAATTCCTCACGTCAATAAACTTGCACGCCCGCCCGGAACATGGCAGGCTACCTGAAAATTTACGCATGAAAAGAGAAATCATGTTTCAGGTAGCCTTTTCTTTTGCCGGCCGGAGGTGCGCATGAGTCGGCAAACCATCGTGATTATCGGCGGCAGCGGCTTTATCGGCCGCCATCTGGCCGCGGCCTACCAGGCCGAAGGGCATCGCGTGATTATCGTTAGCCGCCATCCGGCCAGCGCGCGGGAGGCGGATAAGCGTTTTGAATACATCGCCGCACTGCACCACCTCTACGACAGCATCCTCCCCGATTTGCTGATCAACTTGGCCGGCGCGTCGGTGGGCGAAGGGCACTGGACGGCGCAGCGCAAGCAGGAGCTGTTGCAAAGCCGCTTGCAGCCGGTGCAGGCGGTGGCCGACTGGCTGCATCGCCACCCGCAACCGCCGCGCCTCATCATTCAGGCTTCCGCCGTGGGCTATTATGGCAACGGCAGCGCGGATGGCTGGCGGCCGTGCATGGAAAATGCGCCGCCGCAACATGTTTTCCCTTCGCAGCTGTGCCAGCAATGGGAGGCGGCAATACAGCGTGTGCAGCAAGAGAGCGGCGTGCCGGTGGCCGTGTGCCGTTTTGGCGTGGTGCTGGGTAGGGATGGCGGCATTTTGCCGCAGCTGCTCAAACCGGTGCGCTACTGCGCGGGCCGGCTCGGCAGCGGCGAGCAGCCCCTGCCGTGGGTGCATCTGGATGATGTCGTGGCCGCCATCCGTTTCCTGGCCACGCAAACACACAACGGATTTCAGGCCTACAACATTACTGCCCCCAAGCGCACCACCCAGCTCGACTTTGCCCGCGCCGCCGCCCAACGGCTGCGCCGCCCGCTGTTGTTTTCTATTCCCGAACAGGCGCTGCGCCTGATGCTGGGCGAACAGGCCGATTTGGTGTTGGACGGCCAATTTGCCCCGCCGAAAGCCCTGTTGCAGCAAGGATTTGAGTTTGCTTTCCCCACCATTGAGAGCGCGCTCGACAACCTGCTCGGCTAGCTTGTCTAATTCAATCCTTAGCTGCTGCTTAAAATCAGGTAAAATAGCGTTTTCCTGTTTTAAATTTTTCCCCGAAAGAGTGCCATGACCCAATCCCTCAGCTACCGCGATGCCGGTGTCGATATCGATGCGGGCGACCAACTGGTCGAAAACATCAAACCCTTTGCCAAGCGCACCATGCGCCCCGAAGTGTTGGGCGACTTGGGCGGCTTCGGCGCACTGGTAGAAATCAGTAAAAAGTACCAAAACCCCGTGCTGGTGAGCGGCACCGACGGCGTGGGCACCAAGCTGAAACTGGCATTTGAATGGGATATTCACCACACCGTGGGCATCGACCTGGTGGCCATGAGCGTGAACGACATCCTGGTGCAGGGCGCAGAGCCGCTGTTTTTCCTCGACTATTTCGCCTGTGGCAAGCTCGACGTGGCACGCGCCACCGATGTGATTAAAGGCATCGCCGCAGGCTGCGAACAATCCGGCTGCGCCCTGATTGGCGGCGAAACGGCCGAAATGCCCGGCATGTATCCCGAAGGCGAATACGACTTGGCCGGTTTCGCCGTGGGCGTGGTGGAAAAAAGCAAAGTCATCAACGGCCGCAGCATCCGGCTCGGCGACGTGGTGCTCGGCCTCGCCTCCAACGGCGCGCACTCCAACGGCTATTCCCTCATCCGTAAAATCATCGAGCGCAGCAATCCCGATTTGGATGCCGAATTCGACGGCGGCAAAACCCTGCGCCAAGCCGTTATTGCGCCCACCCGCCTGTATGTGAAGCCGATTTTGGCGGCGCTGGAAAAATTTGAAATCAAAGGCATGGCGCACATTACCGGCGGCGGCCTCACAGAAAATATCCCGCGCGTACTGCCCGAAAACTGCGTGGCGCAAATCGATGCACAATCCTGGCCGCTGCCCAAACTGTTCCAATGGCTGCAACAGGCCGGCAACGTGGAGCAGCAGGAAATGTACCGCACATTCAACTGCGGCATCGGTATGGCCGTTATCGTGCCTGCCGAACAGGCTGAGGCGGCGCAGGCCTTCCTCACCGAACAAGGCGAAACCGTATACCGCCTGGGCATAATCCGCGAACGCGCGGGAAGCGAGCATCAAACACAGGTGGCATAAATAATTTCAGGTAACCTCACTTAGAGGCTACCTGAAAATCCAAGTATTTCTTATTTATTAAGATTAACAAGGAGAAGTAATGGGCGTCTATCGCTGTAACCATTGTAAACAACTAGGAGAACATCCTGCACAGGAAGGTGCCGTATGCCAAAAATGCGGGCAGCCCGTTATCGTTTACGATACCGTGTATTTCATCAGCCAGCTAATTAACCGATACGCTGCTGTTATGCGTGAATTAAATGCGTTGAAAGAGCAGGAAAGCGAACAGGTTTCTAATTCAGCAGATGAGGCCACACAATCAAGTGATACCAATCCACTATACGGCATTAAATTGTCGGATACTGAAGTTCTAAGTACTGCACAACAGCATTTAGGATTGGCGCAATGGTTCGCTGACAAACAAATTACCCCAAACTTCGACTATTCCGCCGTGGACATGAGCGGCTACTACGATGAAGCTGCCGAACGTATTGGTAAGTATTACAACGTATTCAAAGACATTATCGGCAGAATTGCTTGGTCATACCGCAATAGCCACAGCGGGCTGAATTTGGATTTGAAAAAATACTCGCAAAAAGACGCCCAACAAATTAACACCCTCTGCCGCGAGTTTTATAGCAACACCCTATTCTCCCGTTATTCTTATCAAAAACAAGATAAACTCATTCATTTGAAGCTACAAAGTGCCGCACCTGTCCGCCAATTTTTTAGTGGTGAATGGCTGGAATGGTACGCACTCTGGCAGATATTGAAAGAAGCCAAGCAACGGGGGAAAACTTATTCTTTCTCTTGCGCCAGAAGCTTAGAAATTCGTTTCGCCAATGAAGACCTGCATGAACTAGATGTCGTCTTTCTACCTACTGGCAAGCAGCCTTTGGTAATCGAATGCAAAACTGGTGAATATCGTCGCGATTTGGATAAATACCTTACCCTACGCAAACGTCTGAATATTCCTGCCGAAAACTTTATCTTACTGGTTACCGACATAGACGAAACACAGGCCAAGGCTTTCAGCAGTATGTATGAATTAACATTCCTGACCCTGCCCATGCTACCTGAACACATTAAGGTGCTAATGTAGGCAGAAGTTACAAAAAACCATTTCTACCAATTAACAAATAAAGGCAACACATTATGGCAAAAAATATCGTAGTAATCGGCGCGCAATGGGGCGACGAGGGCAAAGGCAAAATCGTAGACTGGCTGGCCGAAGAGTGCGCCGGCGTGGTGCGTTTCCAAGGCGGCCACAATGCCGGGCATACGCTGGTGGTGAACGGCAAAAAAACCGTGCTGCGCCTGATTCCCAGCGGCATCCTGCATGAAAACCTGCATTGCTATATCGGCTCGGGCGTGGTGGTTTCCCCCGAAGCCCTGCTCGGCGAAATCGACGAGCTCACTGCTGCCGGCGTGAAGAACGTGGCTGGCCGGCTACACATCGCCCCCACCTGCCCGATGATTCTGCCCTACCACATTGCGCTCGATCATGCCCGCGAAGCCTCCAAAGGCGCTGGCAAAATCGGCACCACTGGCCGCGGCATCGGCCCGGCTTATGAAGACAAAGTATCCCGTCGCGCCATCCGTTTGGGCGATTTGGCCGATGCCAAACTGTTGGCCGACAAACTGCGCGCCAATCTCGAAGTGTACAACGTGCAGCTGCAGCATCTGCACGGCGCCGAGCCCGTGCAGTTTGATGACGTAGTGGCCAAAATCAACGCCTTCAAAGAGCGTATTCTGCCGATGCTCGCCGACGTGTCGCGCAGCCTACATGACACTATTCAACGCGGCGAACGCCTGCTGTTTGAAGGAGCACAAGGCACGCTGCTGGATATCGACTACGGCACTTATCCCTTTGTTACCTCGTCCAACTGTTTGGCAGGTGCTGCTTCCGCTGGTGCAGGCGTACCGCCGCAGGCTTTGGATTATGTGCTCGGCATTGTGAAAGCCTATACCACCCGTGTCGGCTCCGGCCCCTTCCCCACCGAACTGTTCGACGACACCGGCAAAGGCCTGGCCGAACGCGGCAACGAATTCGGCTCGGTTACCGGTCGTGCCCGCCGTTGCGGCTGGTTCGATGCTGCCGCTCTCAAACGTGCCATCCAAATCAACGGCATCAGCGGACTGTGTATCACCAAGCTCGATGTGATGGACGGCATCCCCGAGATCAAAATCTGTACCGGCTACACCCTGCCCGACGGCAGCACCACCGATATCCTGCCCTTCGGCAGCGATGCCGTGGCCGGCTGCACCCCTATCTACGAAACCTTACCCGGCTGGACAGAATCCACCTTCGGCGTGCAAAGTTTTGATCAGCTGCCGGAAAACGCCAAAGGCTACCTGAAACGTATAGAAGAGGTGTGCGGCGCACCCATCGCCATCGTCTCCACCGGCCCCGACCGCGTGGAAACCATCGTGCTGCAGCATCCGTTTACTAATTAAGCCGCTGCAACTGGATAAGAAAAGGCTACCTGAAAGGTTTCAGGTAGCCTTTTTATGTGGATAGATGAAGAAGGCTATGCTCTTATGGCCACCACCCCTGCTAATTAGTAGTTTATCTCCCACCATATGAGAGTGGATAAACAGTACACAAAGCTGCAGAACAACAACGTTAGGTTTCAGGTAGTCTCTTCAGTGCACAAGGAAGATACAGAACAATTCCATGCGTATACTGCAAGAGAAATACTACAAGGGGAGACTTAAATATATGCGTGATACTCACTATGCACATAATTTGCTATGTCTCAGTGAAGGCTACCTGAAAATACAAATGACTAGTTTAATTTCGGTGAAACCATATTTTCAGGTAGCCTTACTCTCCTGTATGCCAAGCAAATAGAAGAGTATAGACAAAGAAAAAGGCTTGCCGAAGCAAGCCTTTTTATCGGGTTACTAGACTAAGCTAGCCACAAATTAGAATTTGTGTACCAAGCCGGTGCCTACGCCCCAGTTGTTAACGTTCTTAGCATCAGAGTTGGCTTTTTCACGCAACCAACCTACAGATACCAAACCGGTAGTGCGACGAGAGAAGGCGTAGTCAGCACCAACGATGGCTTGCAGGTAGCGGCCACCATCAGTAGCAGCGCTATCGCTCTTAGCACGACCGTAAGCTACGGTTACTTTCGGAGTAACGGCACCGAAAGTGTAAGCAGCAGACAGTTGAGCTTCTGTGGTTTTGCCGTTGAGTTCGGTGTTAGCAGCAACGTCAGCATCTGCGAGGAAGTCAGAGTTTACGTTCTTAGCGTACTGGATACCACCAGCAACATACAGGTTATTAGCCTCGTAACCTGCAGACAGGTTATGAGCGTGGCTGTCTTTCAGACCACCAGCAGCGGCAGTAGATTTGCGAGCGTATTCAACTGCGTAACGTGCAAAGAAACCACTGTTTTTGTAGCCCAGACCCAAACCGAATACCGGTTTGCCATCGTTAGTACGACCGCCGCGTACGTTAGTACCGGGAGCCATCTGGAATGAGAAGTCGAAACCAGCAAAGTCAGGAGACTGATAGTTCAAGCTAGTGCGACGAGCACCGAAACGGGTATAACGGGACAGACCCAAAGCCTCGTTGCTGTATTCCCAGTTGTCTTGGGCATCCAGGGCTTGTTTCAGCGGGGTGCTTACACGACCAACTTTAACGGTACCGAAGCCACCTTCCAAACCAACGAAGCTGTCGCGGTTGTTTACAAAGCTGCCGCCGTTCAAGCTGGCGTTGGATTCAACTTGCCAAATGGCTTTCAGGTTGCCACCCAGGTCTTCAGAACCTTTGAAGCCAACGTAGCTACCGTAGTCAACCACGCCCCAAGCGTTTCTTTCGCTCTTCAGCTGGGCGGAGGTGCCTTCACGAGTAAATTCCACACCGCCACGGATGGTACCGTACAGAATCACTTCTGCAGAAGCGGCAACCGGCAAGGAAACCAATGCTAATGCAATCAGGGTTTTTTTCATGCTGCATTCCTTTATCTATGTCTAAACTAAAAATACACACTTAAAAAAGAAACTTCGTCTTTCTTTATTTAAGCTCTCACGCAATCGCCGCATTAGCGATTTCATGACTGCAATATAATTGTTTGGCGGCAAAAAAACAAATCCAATCGCGGGCAAAACGGCAGATGCGGGCGAAATTGTATGCTTTATGCAACAATGTGGCGTCATGTTGGGGATGGATTTTATGCCGCTTAAAAGCTGTTCAACAGGGAGTTTGCCCTAGCGGGCAATACGGCCTATCATCTTATAAATTATATTGTTCCGGCAGACTTGGAAAGCAACAGCCGGAGGTTTGCAACGAATATTTGAGAGCTTATGAGCCACACTGTACACCTGAAATTTGAAGAGATAGACAACACCGTTTTGCAACGGCTGTGCGGACCATTGGAAGAAAATTTGGAAAAACTGGGTAAGGCGCTGGAAGTGGAAATCGGGCGGCGGTTTGCTGAGTTTACCTTTATCGGCAACCATGCCCATGCGGCACGGAAGGCGCTTTTGAAGCTGGCCGAATTGGCCGAGCGGCGGGATTTGGACGATAACGATATTCAGCTTTCGGCAGTGGAAGCTAAAACGGCCGATGAAGCTTTTGTGCCGAAAAACGAGGCCGGGCATCAGTATTTCCTGCAAACGCGGCGCGGCAAGCTGGGCGGGCGCACACCGCGCCAAAACGGCTATATCCGCGCACTGCTCAGCCACGATATTGTGTTCGGCCTAGGCCCGGCGGGTACAGGCAAAACTTATTTGGCTGTAGCGGCGGCAGTAGATGCCATGAGCAAGCACGAAGTGGAACGTATTGTGTTGGTGCGCCCCGCGGTGGAAGCAGGGGAGAAGCTCGGCTTTCTGCCGGGTGATTTGGCGCAGAAGGTAGACCCTTATCTGCGTCCGCTGTATGACGCGCTGTATGACTTGATGGGCTTCGACCGCGTTACCAAGCTGCTGGAACGCGGGCTGATTGAGATTGCCCCGCTGGCCTATATGCGCGGGCGCACGCTGAACGGCTCGTATGTGATTTTAGACGAGGCGCAGAACACCACGCCGGAACAGATGAAGATGTTTCTCACGCGTATCGGCTTCGGCGCCAAAGCAGCGATTACCGGCGACATCAGCCAAATCGACTTGCCGCGCAACATTAAATCCGGCCTGAAAGACGCGCGGGAAAAACTGCAAGGCATCGAGGGCATTTATTTCCACACCTTTACCAGCGAAGACGTAGTACGCCATCCCTTGGTACAGAAAATTGTAGATGCCTACGATGCTGCGGATTCGGAGCGGGAAGAATAGCGTTTGCCACCTTGGTATCTTATATATACATTTTCAGGTAGCCTGTGAGCACACAGCTTGAGGCTACCTGAAACTTATCTCCAATTTGGTTTCAACCTTTCAAGAAAGAATGATGATGCAAAACCTGCAACTGCCGTTACATTTCCATTTCAAAATCTTCACGCCATCCAACGATTTCAGCGTGGTAGATGCCCGAGGCAGAGAAGTGGCCTACACGCGGCAGAAGATATTCAAGCTGAAGGAAGCCGTGGAGATTTTTAGCGATGCCTCACGCCGCACGCGGCTATACCGCATACAGGCCGACCGCATCATCGATTTCAATGCCTGCTACCGGATTGTGAACGAAAACGGCGAGGAGCTCGGCTCGATACGGCGCAACGGCATACGCTCACTGTGGCGTATTTCCTACCAGATATACGATGCCGATAACCGACTGCTGTATGAAGTGCGCGAGAAAAACCCGTGGCTGGCCTTTTGGGATTCGCTGGTGGGCGAGATTCCGGTTGTGGGCATGCTGAGCGGTTATTTTCTCAACCCAAGTTTTGGGGTAACCGATGCAGCCGGGCAGGAAGCCTATCTGCTGAAAAAAGAGCCTTCACTGATGGAACGGCGCTTCAGTCTGCACAAAACCGACACGGCCGCGCATGATGAATTGGTTACGCTGTCGCTGATGATGTTGATGCTGCTGGAGCGGGCGAAGGGATAGACCTAGGAAGCGGACACCGCTTGAAAATCTGAAGGAAGACAAGTTTCTGAAGAGCTAAAACGCAACCTCAACAAAGTTAAAACGTAGCACCATAAAATTCTCATGCAACAAAAGCGTCAGGTAGTTCTTTTACTGCTCGACGCTTTTGTTTTCAGGTAGCCTTTAATCTTTAATACGGATCAGCCTCGTTGCTACACCAGCCCCTGCTCTTCCAAAAATGCTTTCAGCAATTCGGCAAATTTGCGGTAGCCCTCGTCGTTGGCGTGGACTTGGTCGGATTTCAAATCCTTATCGCCGAGGATTTCCGACCATGCTCCGCCCAATAGGGGGATTCGGTATTGCTCGGCTATTTCCTGGTAGAGCGGGTGGTCGCTGAGATTGCCGAATAGCGCGCCAGTGGTGAAATGAGGGATGGCTACCAGCACAGCGGGGACGTTGGCGGCCTGCACGGTTTGGATGATTTTGCCGATGTTGGCACGGGTGGTGCTTTCAGGCAGTTTGCGCAGAAAGTCGTTGCCGCCGATGCTGATGATGACGAGCTTAGGTTGTTGCTGCATAAGCCCGGGCAGGCGGGCAAGGGCATCGGCGGTGGTGTCGCCGGATACGCCGCCGTTGATGACTTTCCAACCGGTGAGCCCGGCCAGCTGCACGGGATAGGCAGCAGCAGGGGCGGCGCCGTAGCCATAGGTGAGGGAATCTCCCAAGGCGAGCACGGTGCTGCCTTTGGGGAGGGCTTGGGCACGGTTGCGACGTTTACCGCAAGCGGCCAGGGTGAGGATGGCGCTGCTGATGAGAAATTGGCGTCTGTTCATGAGTGTGCGGTTTTCAGGTAGCCTTTGGCAGGCGGAAATGGAAACAGCCTGAAAGCATTGCAGCTTTCAGGCTGTTGTTTGGCGGATTAGGCGATTTCGGCGGCGTATTGTTCAGCGTTCATCAGGTCGTCTAAGTCGGCAGGATTGGCCGGCTTGATGCGGAAGAACCAGCCTTCGCCGTAGGGATCGCTGTTTACGGTTTCGGGCGCGTCGGGCAGGCCTTCGTTTACGGCCACGACTTCGCCGGCAATCGGGGCGTACACATCGGAAGCGGCTTTCACTGATTCCACTGCACCGGCTTGATCTTCGGCAGCAAGCGAGGCGCCTACTTCGGGCAGTTCAACGAATACGATGTCGCCCAAAAGCTCTTGTGCGTGGTGGGTGACGCCCACGGTTACGCTACCGTCGGCTTCGGCGCGCAGCCATTCGTGGCTGGAAACATATTTGAGTTCGGCGGGAATGTTGTTGCTCATGGTTTTTTCTCCGTAATTAGAAGGTGGGCTGACGTAAGGTCATTCACATTATACAGGTTTTGCCTGTATCGGGTTTGCGCTGACGCAAGGCTACCTGAAACTGGGTAGCTTGCGCAGGGCAAATTCATGGCATGTGCTAAATGGCTTGTTGTTTTTTCGGCTTCGCAGACACTCAACTTCCTGCAGAAGCCTCGCTTTCAGGTAGCCCGCACTATTGCTGAGGCGGAGTTAACGCTCTTTGCAATGCTTGCTGCCTTTCGGACGGCCAGCTGGCGGTATATTTTTCCACCAGCGCTTTAATCTGCGGATATTGCTTCATGTTCGAGCCGAGCGACCAGCGGGCGGCACCATAGGTTAGGATTTTTTCAGCATCTTGCTTGGTGGGGTTGGCTGGCTTTTCATCAAGCAGCTTAACATTATCAGCCACATAATCGACGATGCGGTACACGTATTCAGGCTGGCCGGTAGCATAGAAGCTTGCCCAGTAGATGTCGAGAGTTACCGGCGCGAGATTCAAGCGTAAGAAGCTTTCTGCGGTCAATGTGGGAGTGGACAATACTTCTTGATATTCAGGCGGAAGATCAAGCTGGCTGAGACACTTTCTGCTATCCGGCGTGCCGGAGAGTTGGAATATCAGAATAAGTTGGTTGTTCGGATGCTGCTGCCGCAATTCTTGGCACCAAGCCATGGTTTGATCCGGATGTGTTGCCAAGATTTGCGCCGCCCAAACAGATAGGTTATTGAATGGACCGGGCTTGGCTCCGGGCGTGGTCATCATTTGATCGTTCAGACCTTGATGGAGAATGGCCAGCGCGCGCTTTAAACCGGGATCGGGAGTTTGATAATACACGGGAACGGCATCGTGCCACGACCCCTCAAGCACCACGGGTGCGGAAACGGTTTGCACTTGGGTAGGTGCTTCGGCAACAGAAGCAGCAGGAATAGAGGCAACTGTCGGAGTAGGATGGTTATCTTGTGGCGAACAAGCATTTAAACCGATAGCTGCCAACAGAAGGGGAGTCAGCTGGAGTTTGTACATATTGAATTCTTTGATAAAAGGGCAAAATAGTTTTTTAGCTTTGTAGAAACTTTGCCCACACCTTATGTAGACTTCTTTTGAACTACATCAAAGCTTTGTTTTCAGGTAGCCTGCATGCCCGATTGATGCAACAGGCTACCTGAAAACCTAAACGCACTTAATCAAACTGCTTCTGGCCGTTGCGCACGAAGGGCAGTTTCAATACGCGCACATCCACTTCTTTACCGCGAACCACCACTTTGGCGGTATCGCCTTCAAAGTTTTTCGGCACGCGGGCGATGGCGATGGATTGCTTGAGGCTGGGCGAGAACACGCCGCTGGTGGTGATGCCTTTGCCTTCGGGGGTGATCACTTCCATGTGTTCGCGCAGCACGCCGCCTTTGGCCAAGAGCAGGCCGACTTGTTTCACGCTCACACCTTTTTCTTTCAGAGCCACCAGCGGAGCTTTGCCGACGAAATTGCGGGCTTCGTCTTTCAAATCTACTGTCCAGGCCATGCCGGCTTCGAGCGGGCTGGTGTCGTCATCCATATCGTTGCCGTAGAGGTTCATACCGGCTTCCATGCGCAGGGTGTCGCGCGCACCGAGACCGCAGGGTTTCACGCCGGCCTGTTGCAATGCTTTGAAGAAAGCTTCGGCTGCGCTGCCGGGCAGAATCACTTCCACGCCGTCTTCACCGGTGTAGCCGGTGCGGGCTACGAACCAATCATTGCCCAAATCGGCACCTTGGAAGGGCTTGAGGCCGTTTATGGTGTCGGTCCATTCAGGCTTCACGGTGAGCAGCTTGGCAATGGCTTTGGGGCCTTGTACGGCGAGCATGGCCAAATCGTAGCGGGGGGTGAGCTTGATGCCGAATTCGGCACCGATTTTTTGGAACTGGGCGGAGTCTTTTTCGCGGGTGGCACCGTTGGATACGATGCGGTATTGCGTTTCAGCTTCGTTGCCGCGATAAACGATGAGGTCGTCGATAACGCCGCCTTGGTCGTTGAGCATGGCGGAATAGAGGGCTTTGCCCACAAAGCCGAGCTTGGCCACATCGTTGGCCAAAAGCTTGCGGAAGAAGGCTTTGGCTTTTTCGCCGGCTACATCGGTAACGAGCATATGCGACACGTCGAACATACCGGCATCGGTGCGCACGGCTTCGTGTTCGGCAATCTGTGAGCCGTAGTGGATGGGCAGCTCCCAGCCGGCGAAATCAACCAGCTTGGCGCCTGCGTCTTTATGTGCTTGATGGAAAGGGGTGGTTTTGATGTCGGACATAAGGGTCTCCTGTGGGGCGAAAATGGGGAAGCTTCCCTATCTATCCCGAGTACCTGCGCTGGGACATAGGGGCTCTAATAAATAACTCCCAGTTATCTAGAGATGGCTTCTGGAATGAGAGCAGGTCGTAATATTAATTGCAGACAATCTTGATTGCCAAGCCGCCTCGTGAGGTTTCGCGGTATTTGGCATCCATATCTTTACCAGTTTCATACATGGTGTCAATCACTTCGTCCAAGTCGACACATGGTGTACTGGCACGGCGCAGGGCCATACGTGCGGCATTAATGGCTTTTACCGAGCTGATGGCATTACGTTCGATGCAAGGAACCTGCACTTGGCCGCCTACTGGGTCGCAGGTAAGGCCAAGGCTATGCTCCATGGCGACTTCTGCTGCATTGCAAACGCGCTCCGGGGTACCGCCTAAAATTTCCGCCAGCCCTGCCGCTGCCATTGAACAAGCTACACCAACTTCGCCTTGACAGCCTACTTCCGCTCCCGAAATAGAGGCATTCATTTTATAGAGTGAGCCAATAATGCCTGCAGTGAGCAAATATCGATTGATGATTTCGGGGGTGAGCGGTTCGACAAATTTGTCGTAATACATCAAAACGGCAGGCACGACACCGCACGCACCGTTGGTCGGGGCAGTTACTACGCGGCCACCGGCGGCATTTTCTTCGCTTACCGCGAGAGCATACATATTTACCCAATCTATAATCTGCATCGGATCATTGCTGAGGCTTTTATTAGCAGAAAGCCAGCAGTGAAGCCCTGCAGCGCGACGGACGACTTTTAGCGGACCTGGCAACACTCCTTCAGTTACCAAGCCATGCTTCATGCAATCAGACATGGTTTGCCAGATGTATTGCAGGTATTCTTCAACTGCTTCTTTTCCATGTAATGCCACTTCATTTTGATACATCAAATTGGAAATGGGCAGGCCATTATCATTACAGTATTTGATAATGTCTTTGGCGTTTTTATAAGGGAAGGGAACTTCAATAGTTTGTTTCTCTTCAATACCAAAATGTGTTTCATCAACAATAAAACCGCCGCCGATAGAATAATAAGTTTGGCGGTAACTTTCTTTTTCGTCTTTATCAAAAGCTGTGATGGTCATGCCGTTTTCATGCAGAGGTAAAAAATCGTTATGAAACACCATATCTTCAGCATATTAAAAGCGCACTTCGTGTTTGTTTAATGCCACAGGCAATTTGCCGCCTGCTTTAACTTGTTCAACAAAAGTCGGAATCGAATCAATATCGACATTATACGGCAAATAACCAGCCAACCCCATAATGATAGCGGTATCCGTCCCATGGCCCAAACCAGTCATGGATAATGAACCATATGCATCGATGCGGATATGCCCTATCTGCTCTAATTTGCCTTGAGCACACAAATCATCAATAAATTGTCTACCTGCTTTCATCGGGCCAACAGTATGCGAGCTCGAAGGACCAACCCCAACTTTAAAAATATCGAATACACTAATCATGGCTCTGCCCCCTTATCTTTCAATACAGGCTCTACAAATAGAATGATATTTGTTTAAAAGGCCATCTGAAAACCTCTTACTTCGCATGTTCTCAAACATTTGAACCGATGGTTTCAGATGGCCTGAATATGATTACAACTTAATTTAAGAAATTAAGTTATAGATGATATTGGATATTGCGATCAGCCCCATTACCACCACAAAGATATTGCTAAATTTGCCTTGAAACCGTTTCATTGCCGGTACTTTTCTAATAGCGTACATCGGCATAATGAACAGGATCATCGCAATAATGGGACCGCCAAGCGATTCAATCAAACCTAAGATGCTCGGATTGATGATGGCAACAACCCACAACGTAATCAGGAAGAACAGGGCGGAGTAGAGGTTCAGTTTTTTATGATTGATGGCTACATCCGAGCCAGAATCACGTTTGAGTTTGATAAACAAACCTTCCAAACCCTCGCGCGCACCCATATAGTGGCCGAAGAAAGAACTGGTAATGGCTAAAAATGCAACCAACGGACCTAAGTAGGAAATGTAGGGGTTGTCGAATTTATTGGCAAGAAACGACAGAATCGAAATATTTTGCTCTTTTGCCAAGGCCAGTTCGGACGGTGTTAATGTCAAGACACAACTGAATACGAACATCATCACAAAAACCAATAACGCAACGGAAGTACTGCGCAGGGTTTTGCTGGCATGCTGGTCTGTTAATTCGCCATCTTGATATTCTCGCTGTTGGGACAAAACGAAGGAAGAGATGGCCGGTGAATGGTTGAAGGAGAAAACCAACACGGGTATCGTAATCCATAAGGTGCTTAAAAACGCGCCCGCACTCGGAATGGTGGTAAGCGAAGAAGTATTCCATTCAGGAATCAGATATACCGATAAAACAAACAGAATAAGAATCAGCGGATATACCAGCATTCGGTTACTTTCAAAACGAAGCATTCCCCCAGCAGCAACACACCGATTAACGAAGCAATCAGAACAAATGACAACAAGGCCCTTGAAGGAGAAGCCATGCCGAGCTGGTTAACGAGAAAAGAATCTACGGTATTGGTGATACCGTTACCATAAATCAGCAAAATGGGGAAAATGGCAAAGAAGTAGAGCAGGTTAATCAATTTACCAGCAGTTTTACCGAAGTGCTCTTCTAGCACTTCGATAATATCACTGCCGGGCTTGGCAGAAGAAAGCACAAAACGCGCCAATCCCCGATGAGAAAAATAAGTCATCGGGCCAACAATAACAGCCATGGCAACGAGCGGCCAGAACCCACTCATGCCCGCATTAATCGGAAGGAACAATACGCCCGCGCCCACGGCAGTGCCGAACAGATTTAGTACCCACGCTAAGTCAAATTTATTCAACTTTGAGGAGACCGCTTGCTGGTGGTTTGTATGTTGTGACTGCATTGTGAAACTCTCCAGATTATTTACCAGAATTTTATGAGCCTCAGGGCCTGTTTTATCAGTAATGCCTGAAGCCCGTCATTAAAAGTTGATAATTGATCCTCCAAGTCAATTAATAAGCTTAATGGTTAGTAAGGTAGACTGACATAAAATCATTCATATTGAACAGGTTTGGTCTGTCCGGGGTTTGCGCTAGCGCAAGGTTACTTGAAAAACAGCATCTTTTTACAAGGTAAACTTGATATGCGAAACGGGCTTGATTCTTTTGTTTTGGCCTCCTTTTCACAATAAACGATGAGATCTCCTCAGAAACCATTCTAGTAGTTAACAATAATGAAACAGACCCAAAATCCTTCCATTTTAGTAATTTTAGGAAATTCTCATCTTCACGATGTTGTTGTATTAATGGTCTCTCTTACAAAAGTCTTGACTAGAGCCTGAAAGTGAGCACCCCAACAGGATTTCTTGGCATTTTCAATCACTTTTCTATGATTGGAATAGCAATTCTAGCTAAATTGTGCTTACACTATAGTCGGACCGTTTTGGCTACCAGCTCACCGGCGTGCAGCACAATCTCTAACCCAGTAGTATGATTGGATACCGAATCATGACAACCACTGTTTCGCTTGACAAAATCGACCTGAAAATCCTTCAGGCCCTGCAACACAACGGGCGACTAAGCAACGTTGAGCTGTCCGAACGTGTTGCCCTTTCCCCTTCCCCCTGCCTGCGACGGCTCAAGCAGTTGGAGTCTACCGGCATTATCCGTGGCTATGCCGCCTTGGTACACCCTTCCACTGTGGCACTCGGCTTACAGGTGTTTATCCGCGTATCCGTAGATAAGAGCACCCACCTGCGCGACGGCTTTGCCGATTCCGTACGCGATTGGCCGCAGGTGCTGCGCTGCTTCGCGCTCACCGGCGAAACCGACTATATGCTGCACGCTTTTTTCGCAGATATGGAAAGCTTCTCCCAATTCATCCTCGACACCCTCTTGGTACACCCGGGCGTGGTGGACGCACGCTCCAGCTTTGTGCTGCAGGAAGTAAAAAACTCTACTGTATTACCTCTGGATCATTTACAAGCAGAGTAGGTTTTTATTGCCAGATTATTGAGTGATTGGGAAAAGTAAAATTTCAGGTAGCCTTTTGCATGTGGGCACCTGATTTTTTTACGTGTGCAGTTTTGTTTCAGGTAGCCTAGCTATTGCAGGCTACCTGAAACTTTGTAGAGTGGGCTTTATCCCTGCCAGTTGAGTCAGCAAACAACCCAAGTCCTTCAAATCGCTGTTTTGCCTTGCATCAAAAAACCAAGTCCTAAGCACACTAACTGTGAATAAGTCGCATTCCCTTCCCAAATGATACAATCACGTCAAATTGTGCGAGAGACTTAGAAATAATGGGCAAAACAGAATGGATAATTGTGGTGTTAGTGGTCGGGCTGGTGGCGGGGGTGGCATGGATACGGCATCGCCGGCAAACCGGCCGCGATTCCTACCTGCCGCTGTGGCGGCCTTTTGTGTGGCTGGCTGGTTGGCTGGCTCTGCTCTTAGGCATTATCGGCATTTTTTTGCCGGGCTTGCCAACTGTGCCGTTTGTGCTGCTGGCAGCAGGCTGTTGGTCGCGCACATCACCACGTTTCCACCGTTGGCTGAGCGAACACCGCTATTTCGGCCCGATGGTGCGCAACTGGGAGCGCAAACGGGCAATTCCGCTTAAAGGCAAGATCTTGTCGGCACTGATGATGTCCTGCTCGTGCGTGTGGATGCTGTATCGCTTTCCCGAACGCTGGTGGGCAGGCGCGGGGATGGTGATCGTGTGCTTGGCAGTAACAGTATGGATGTGGCAACTGCCAAGTGAATGAACGTTATCGGGCCATAAAAAATCACCAGCTTGTCCAACACTCACATAAAAAGGCTACCTGAAACTTTTCAGGTAGCCTTTTATCATGCTTACAACAGCAGCCTACTGATGCCGGCGCAGCTCTTGGCGCAGCGACTGCAAGCCGGAGCGGCGGTCGGCGATTTGCAATTGCAGGTTGCCGGCGCGATCAGACTGATTGTTGCGGCGGGCGGTGGCCAGTTCGCGTTCGGCTTGCGCCAGAGCGCGTTCTTCGCGGCGGATGTCGCGGGTGATGATTTCCTTGGGCGTGAGCGGTTTGGCAACAGCAATCACCGGCGCAGGGCGCACGATGGGGATGCGGCGTTCCGGCTCGGGCTGGTGGCGCAGGGTAACGCGCATAGGCACCGGTTTGCTGATTTCCACATCGCTAGCCGCCGCCACGGCTTCTTGCCACACGGCGGGCAATTCGCTGCTGTCGGCATCGGCTTTGTCGGTCGGCTGCTGAGCTGGCTCGGAGGCGGCAACTGCGAGAGTTGCAGCGGCCTGCTTAGATAAATCAGCTTCTTTATCGGCCAAAGATTTGGCCACGGGGCGGCAACGGCCTTGCGGCAGAGCGGTGCGCACACTGCGCCCGTCGGCGAGCTGGCAGAGATAGGAAATTTCGGCCGGAGCGGTTTCACTGCGGGCAGCGGGGGTTTCGGTGGCGGCACTGATGCCGAAAGCCAGCAGCAAAAAGCTGGGCAGAACAATATGGGCTAATTTTTCAAACATGATTTGGTGTGTATTGCTAAAGCGTTTAATTCCCCGTATGGCATTGGCTTGCGCTATGGCGAATTAATCCGCGGTGTTATGAATAGATACAGCATTATATCAAGCGGCAAGTACGCAGGCTGTTGGCTTAGGTTTAAACAGGTAAACAGGCTACCTGAAAAACGCAACGGGCTTTAAGCAGCGTGAATTCAATTTAATTCAGGACAAGGCGCGGCATAAAGGCTTAAAATACCCGTTTTCCCCCGCAGGAGAGAGCCATGGCACAATTCTTCGCCATCCACCCCGAAAATCCCCAAGAGCGGCTGGTGAAACAAGCCGCCGAAATCGTGCGCCAGGGCGGCGTGATCGTGTATCCCACCGACTCCTGCTACGCGCTCGGCTGCCAGATGGGCAACAAGGAAGCCATGGAACGCATCCTCGCCATCCGCCAAATCGATTTGAGACACCACCTCACCCTGATGTGCGCCGATTTGAGCGAGCTGGGCACTTACGCCAAAGTGGACAACAGCCAATTCCGCCAGCTCAAAGCCGCCACTCCGGGCGCCTATACCTTTATCCTGCCCGCCACCAAAGAAGTGCCCAACCGCACACTGCACCCCAAACGCAAAACCATCGGCCTGCGCGTGCCCGACAACCAAATCGCCCTCGCTCTTTTGGCCGAGCTGGGCGAGCCCATGCTCTCCTGCACCCTGATGCTGCCCGAAGAAACCGAGCCGCAAACCGACCCCTACGAAATCCGCAACCTGCTCGAACACGCCGTAGACCTCATCATCGACGGCGGCTGGTGCGGCACCGAGCCGACCACGGTAATCGATATGACCAACGGCACCGAGCTTATCCGTCAAGGCGCGGGCGATACATCGGTGTTTGGGTTGTAATCGTCAGACTGTTTGTAAGCTGATTATCCTTAAGGCTACCTGAAAGTTTCAGGTAGCCTTTAATCTAGCAGCAGATTAGCTTAAAAACTGCCGCTGTAAGCTGTCAGGTAGCCCCTGCCCTACCCAAAAACAAAACCGCCTGCATCCATCGTGTACAGGCGGTTTCGCTTTGGCTTGGCGCCGGGTTACAGCACGGCCAAAGCAGCATCGTAGTTGGGCTCTTCGCCGATTTCGGGCACAAGCTCGGCGTGTAACACTTTATTGTTTTCATCCAGTACCACCACGGCACGGGCGGTGAGGCCGCGCAGCGGGGTGTCGGCCAGGGTGATGCCGTAGTCGGCGCCGAAGCTGCTGCGGAAGCTGGAGAGCGTTATCACGTTTTCAATGCCTTCCGCGCCGCAGAAGCGGGAAAGGGCAAAGGGCAGGTCGGCGGAAACGCACAACACCACGGCATTTTGCAGCGCGGCAGCGCGCTGGTTGAAAGTGCGCACGGATTGGGCGCACACGCCGGTGTCGATACTGGGGAAAATGTTGAGCACTTTGCGTTTACCGGCGAAGTCGGCCAAGGTTTTATCGGACAAATCGGCGGCGGTGAGAGTGAAGGCGGGAGCGGCGGCGCCAACGGCGGGCAGATTGCCTACGGTGTTGGCGGGCGTGCCGCGGAAGGTGATGTTTGCCATTTTGCTATCCTTTTCTTGATGTTGATGAAGATTGCTGTTACGCGGCGGCAAGGATAGAGGTTTTTCTACGGATTGCCAAGCAATGGCTACCTGAAAGCGCAGCTTCAACGTAGTTAAAACGGAGCGAAGCGAAGTTTCTGCGAAGCTAAAGTGTAGCTTCAACGCAGTTAAAACGGAGCGCAGCAGAGTTAAAACCGACTGAATAACAGTCGAGGCCAGGCAAACAGGCAAGCCAACGCCGTATCATCAATTCAGTCGGCTCGCTATCCCACTTTTCAGGTAGCCTCACCCATCCAACGCATCCAGTAAAGCAATCCGCGCGCGCAAGCCCCAATAGCTGGCCAGGCCGGTGGTGCTGTGGCGCACGCGGCCGTTTTTCACCAGCACGATAGCGGGCGTTACCTGCACCTGCCATTGCCGCGCCCAGCCGCCGTCTGCATCGTTTACCGTGTCGAACTGCCAGTCGTGCGTTTTCAGGTAGCCCCTCACTTCTTCATCGCTGCCCGATTGCAAAGCCACGCCCACCACAGGCACGCCGCTGCGCGCGAGTTTGTCCACCGCCGGAGATGTATGCCGGCAGATGCCGCACCACGAGCCCCAAAAATACAACACGGTGGTGCGACTGCCGCCTAATTCGGGCAAAGTGGTTTGCCGCCCTTGCAGAGTGTGCAGCGGCAGTGCGTCAACCTGCGGCGGCACGGCGGGGGCGCGATACCAGTCGAGCAGCAGGCTGATCACGATAAAGGTGGCCGCCATGGCGGCAGCTTGGCGCAGGAAGGAGAAAAGACGTTGGCGGATGGGTGGCATGGTTTGGTTCGGATGGTGTGTGAAAGGGTTGGTTTTTATAGTGAATTAAAATAAGAACGCTACGGCGTTGGCTCGCCTTGCCGTACTAGCTGCACTGTCTGCGGCTCGCCGCCTTGTCCCATTCTCATTTTAATCCACTATAACTTTTCGGCTGCGCTTTAGCTGCGCAGAAACTTCGTGGAAGTGCGCTTTCAGGTAGCCTGTTTGATAAAAGGCTACCTGAAAAACAATGCAAAGCAGTTTTTCGACAACGGATGTTAGCCTTATTTTTCATGCAGCTGGTGGATTTCGTTTTTCAGCCATTCATCCCAGTCGGGGCGCTGGCGGCGGAGGGCTTCGTTCCAGTAGAGACAGTCCCTTGCAATGCCGCGCGCGGCTTCGGTGTCGCGGGCAATCATGCGGGCAACGAAGGGTTCGAGCATTGCTGCGCTGTGCCGCATGCCGCCGTGGTCGCCGTAGGTGCGGCAGGTTTCGGGATGAAGCACGTCGAGCAGGGTTTCGATTTCGGGCTGGAGGGCGAGCCACGAGCCGTTGTCATCGCCTGAATTAAGCACTTCTTCCAGCCAATATTTGATGTTTTCCAGCCCTTGAAAACGCGGATCGTGCCAGAGCAGGTGCAGGGTGTCGAGCTGGGCTTTGCTTTCCGGTATGCCTTGCGGGTTGTCGTGATCAAACAGCCAGACGAGCTCATAAAGGGTGCGATTGTGCTGGGTTGCGGGCAGGGCGAGCAGGATGTCGCACACTTGCTCGGTGGTGTGCCAGTGGGGGAGGCTGAGTTTGGGCATGATGTGTTTGGTGTGGGAGGTAAGTTTCAGGTAGCCTGCTTGGCAAAATAGGCTACCTGAAAGCTTATTCAACGTTTCGCGCGGCATTCTACCGTATCTTCGCTCGTTTGCCCTGCGTTGCGGCCGGCGCTTTAGCTTCGCAGAAACTTCGCTTCGCTCCGTTTTAACTGCGTTGAAGCTGCGCTTTCAGGTAGCCTTTTCTTCGGCCCCTCCCACAAAAGCGGCTGCTTGCGGTACACTTGCGCCCGTTTTATCGATAGGTAGGAAAGCATGAACCTTCTTAGCGCGTTGGCGAAAATCGGCAGCATGACCATGCTGTCGCGGGTGCTCGGTTTTGTGCGCGATGCGGTGTTGGCGCGGATTTTCGGCGCGGGCATTGCGATGGACGCATTCGTGGTGGCCTTCCGCCTGCCCAACCTGCTGCGCCGTATTTTTGCCGAAGGGGCGTTTTCGCAGGCTTTTGTGCCGATTTTGGCGGAATACCGGCAGAAGAAATCGCCGGCAGAAACGCAGGAATTTGTGCAGCATGTGGCGGGGATGCTGATGTTTGCGCTGCTCATCGTTACCGCCATCGGCGTGCTGGCGGCGCCGGCGGTGATTTGGGCCACGGCCAGCGGCTGGGGCGGCAAGCCGGAGAAGTTTATGTTGGCTTCTCAGCTCTTGCGGATTATTTTCCCCTACATTTTGCTGATTTCACTATCGTCTTTAGTGGGCAGCATCCTCAACACTTACGGCAAGTTTTCCGTGCCGGCCTTCACGCCGGTGTTGCTGAATGTGTCGCTCATCGGCTTTGCACTGCTGGGGGCGAAGCATTTCGAGCAGCCGGTAATGGCCTTGGGCTGGGGAGTGTTCTGCGGCGGGATACTGCAACTGGGTTTCCAGCTGCCTTGGCTGTTTAAGCTGGGCTTTTTGAAAATACCGAAGCTGCGTTTCGGCGATCCGGCGGTGAACCGCGTGATCAAACAGATGGCACCGGCCATTTTGGGCACGTCGGTGGCGCAGGTGTCGTTGGTGATCAACACGAATATCGCGTCGTACTTGCAAAGCGGCAGCGTGTCGTGGATGTATTTTGCCGACCGGCTGATGGAGCTGCCCACCGGTGTGTTGGGCGTGGCGCTGGGCACGATTCTGCTGCCGGGGCTGTCTAAACACGCCGCCACGGGCGACAAACGGGAATTTTCCGCGCTGCTGGATTGGGGCTTGCGCCTGTGCCTGCTGCTTACGGCTCCGGCGGCGGTGGGCATGGCGGTACTGGCCTTCCCGCTGGTGGCCACGCTGTTTATGTATAACAAAATCGGCGTGCACGACGCACAGATGACGCAACAGGCGCTGATTGCCTATGCGGTGGGTCTGCTGGGGCTGATTCTGATTAAGGTGCTGGCACCGGGTTTTTACGCGCAGAAAAACATCAAAACGCCGGTGAAGGTGGCGATTGTGACGTTGGTGTGCACGCAGCTGATGAACCTGATGTTTGTGTGGAAGCTGCAGCATGCGGGGCTGGCGTTATCCATCAGCCTGGGCGCGTGTATCAATGCGGCGTTCCTGTTTTTATTGTTGCGGATTAAAGAGATGTATCAGCCCAAAGCGGGCTGGCGCGCATTTTTGCTGAAGCTGGCGATTGCGCTGGCCGTGATGGCCGGCGGGCTTTGGGCGGTGCAGCATTATGTGGCGCTGGAATGGGTGCATGTGGGCGGCTTGCGGCGCACGGGGCAGCTGTTTGCGCTAATCGGTTTCGGCATGGTGCTGTATTTTTCCACGCTGGGGCTGCTGGGCTTCCGGCCGCGCCACTTCAAGCGGCGGGAGATGTAGCTGGAGGTTTCAGGTAGCCTTTCGGCCGGCCGCGGGAGGCTACCTGAAAATTGGAAAGCACAACTGCAATGAAGTTAAAACCACCATCCAAACAAAACAATCCGCCGGCAAACCATCGTGTTTGCCGGCGGATTTTATCGCTTCGGGGGAGGATTATTCGTCGTCTTCATCTGCCAAGGCAGGATGCGCCGCTTCCTGATTGCGGCCGATCAGCCACAACACGCCGCCCACCACAACGAATGCAATCTTAATGCCCCAGGCCACGCCGTCGCCCCAGTTGTAAATCCAAGCCAATACTTTCGGCACACGGTTGAAGAAGTCTAGAAAAATCGCCAGGATGCCCAAAATGGCCAAAGTGCTGCCTATGTTTTGCATGATTGTCCCCTTGTTGTATGGTTGAGAAAGAGGCGAAATTCTACACAAAGCATACATTTTTTCAAGCCACAAGCGAAAATGGTATGATACCGCCTTCGCAATCCCAACACACCAAAGGAACCGCCATGCCTCTGCTCGACAGCTTCACCGTAGACCACACCCGTATGCACGCCCCCGCCGTGCGCGTGGCCAAAAATATGCGTACCCCAAAAGGCGACGACATCACCGTGTTCGACCTGCGCTTCTGCGTGCCCAACCAAGAAATCCTGCCCGAAAAAGGCATCCACACGCTGGAACACCTGTTTGCCGGCTTCATGCGCGAGCATCTCAACGGCGCCAACGTGGAAATCATCGACATTTCCCCCATGGGCTGCCGCACCGGCTTCTACATGAGCCTCATCGGCACCCCCAGTGAAGAAGCCGTAGCCGCCGCCTGGCAAGCCGCCATGCAGGATATTTTAAACGTACAGAACCAAAGCCAAATCCCCGAGCTGAACGAATACCAATGCGGCACCTACCGCATGCACTCCCTCGAAGAAGCGAAAGAAATCGCCCGCAACATCCTCGCCCGCCAAATCGGCATCAGCAAAAACGCCGACCTCGCCCTGAGCGAAGACATTCTCGGCAAGCTATAAATAGCCAAATAAAGAGGCTACCTGAAAAATAGGTTTCAGGTAGCCTCTATCGCCCGCCAACCCAAACATTTGAAACAAAAGCCATGCAAACTTTCTCCCTCAACGGCCACGAACACATCGCCCTGTGCGACCTGCTCAAACTCACCGGCCTGGCCGACAGCGGTGGCCAAGCCAAAACCTGGATCGCCGAAGGCCGCATACGCCGTAACGGCGCAACCGAAACCCGCAAAACTGCCAAAATCCTCGCCGGCGAAGTCATCGAGCTGGATAACGGCAGCGCGATTGAAGTGCAGGAATAACGCTGCAATAAAAGCTACCTAAAATTTAGCTTCGTCGAAACTTCGCTGTGCTGCGTTTTAACTCCGTTGAAGCTGCACTTTCAGGTAGCCTTTCTCCCAACCTAACTTTCCAATTCCTGCAAAATATAATCTCTCAAAGGCCGGTTATCCTTTAACACATCATCCATGATTGCCTTAAATGCCGGATTCATCGCCTTCGTTTGCGAATCCCGCCAATGGTAAACGGAAAGCATAAAGTACGTTAAAATATCCCGTTGCCCGTTTCCTCCCTGCTTATTTTGCGCCGCCGCATCCGCCAGATTCCGATACCTCGCTTGCAGATAGGCAGAGCAGCTTGGGTATCGCTGATTCAACGGCTCTTCAGGCATGACGGACAATAATTTTTGCCTGCCTGCTGCCGAAGGTGGAGCCTCGTTTTTCAACAGCAACAAACTGCTTCTGGAAAATTGTTGCAAAGCCGCCTGTTGTTTGGCAACTGATTCCGCTCCCTCTACACTGCTGCCGCAGATGGGAATCTGGGATGGGATATGCTTATTATAGAGAACTACCTCCGAATACGACTCTTGAAACAAGAGAATAATAAAGAGAGAAAAAATAACCCTTAACATATCTAGTCCTTTAATTACTATTTACTCATTCTAAACAATTGATATTGTTAATCTATAACCATATCCTCAATAACTCTCCTATCTTCAAATGAATCATCCTTATTGATAGTCATAGAAAAATTACCTTTCATTACATACATTTGACCATTATTATGTAATCTTACCATCTGTTCAACTGTATCTCCCATCGTCTTCCTCCTCAAATTAGTCATAACCCTCCACTGAGTTTCAATTCTCAGCCTCATTTCGCTAATATCTGGAAGGTTTCTTATCTTCCTGGGATCATTTTCTCCACCACCAACAACATCAAATGCTCCAATAATATTATGTTTTCCATTTTCATCATGCACTCTTAACTCATGAAACCCTTTACAGATAGAACCTCTTGGTTGTGAACCACTTATATGACAGTGTACTTTTCCATCATTGAAAACACCAGTATCAATACTTGCACTATCTATCTCATTAAAAAATAGATTTCCAAAATTAACACTTGTCGGTAATAGAGTCATCCTCAACCCAACTACAAATTCATATCCTCCCTTTTTATGATAAATCCTGGGCACTAAGCTACCATGTTTATTCACGCTATCTAATTCATAATTTATCCCATATGGCCCAATAACTTGGAAAGATAATTGCTGCATTTCACATTCAGTTTGAGCAGTAATTAAAATACTTCCCACCTCATGCTGAGCCATAAAAGTAAAAGAAGTGGATGTTTCTTGTCGTTTATAAACAAGACTCCCGCTTATTGTCCAAGTAACAGGCTGATTGGTTGTAACCGTAACCACTTCGCCAACACCAATAGTTGTCCTCTGTCTATTAGCTGGTAAAGTAGCTTCCGTCAGAGAAGTAAGCTTCAATTTAGCCGTTTCGCTATCCTGTTTTACACCCAAAACCTTCCCCGTAGCCGGATCAATCAGCGCGCGCTGTTTGTATTTTTCCTGCCACAGCTCGATACCGCGTTCGGTTTTGCGGATAATGACGCAGTTGCCTTCGGCATCACACAGGCTCAGGCAGCGGCGTTCGTTTTTCAGGCTGTCCGGCAGATGCGGGTCATGCTGCGCACAGGCAGGCTTAAAGCGGCCGGAGGCGGCATAGTAAATTAATTCGGAACAAGTCTCTTTCGGCCATGTGGTTTTACCTTTACAAACATCAGGTGCATTTTCTCTAGGACAAAATCTGGCAAAAACTCCTCCCGAGCACCAAACTTTACTTTTACGATCTGGTGTACAAAGCTGCCGTTGAGTGTGGCAAACGCTATACCGCTCCAATGCTTCTGCAAACGATTTAGTTATCGGTTCCTCAGCACAACCGAAATTACTATCTGAATATCCTGCATAAAATTGCTTGAGCAAATTCACCGCCTCTTGCTTGGTTGCTACATCAACCTGCAAGCTCTTATATGGAGGCACAGACGGATTGTGCTCATGTAAATTGAGATTCACATAAAAATAGCGAACATGCGGAGGTTGGCATACTGATGGCCAACCTTCAGGCGCCACTGCCTTGCCATCTAATCTCAAATTCAAACAACGCCCGCTTTCGCAGTCTTTCAGGCCGCTCAGGCCGTTTACTATGTCGCCGGTTTTCAGTTGGGTATTTGCATGGATGGTTGCCATATTCTTTCCCTTTCTGCAGATGTGTTTGAAGGCTACCTGAAAAAAGGTTTCAGGTAGCCTTCAATATAGGCCGCTTGATAACTGTAAATATTGGTATTTATTTGCAGCAAGTCAAATCTGCGGCCAGCTTGTTATTCTGGCGAGGTGCTGCCGGTATCGGCCGTTTCGGCAGCCGCATCTGCCTCCTGCGCAGCCTCTTCGGCTTCAATCAGTGCGGAGGGCGGCGGGGTGGCGGCGGCAGCTGCGGCTTCTTGGGCTTGTTTGTAGGCCAAGGCAGCTTCTCGGTCACGTTTGTTGACGCGGCGCATCATGAGGTAGTTGCCGGTGATGACGAGGGTGCCGATGATGGTGATCAGGAAGGTGGCCAGCACGTTCATCTGCGGGTTCACGCCGCGTTTCACTTTGGCGAAAATCAGCTGTGGTAGGGAGGTGTAGTTGGGGCCGCTGAGGAAAGAGGTAATCACCAAATCGTCCATGGAAAGGGTCATGGCGAGAAGGAAGCCGGAGGCGATGGCGGGGGTAATCAGCGGCAGGGTGATCACCCAGAAAATCTTCCATGGCTTGGCGCCCAAATCCTGCGCAGCTTCTTCTAGGGATTGGTCGAGCTCGCCCAGGCGGGTGCGGATCACCACGGTAACGTAGGCCATGCACAGGGTGGTGTGGCCGAGCCAGATGGTGAACCACCCGCGCTCGAATTGCAGCCAGCTCAGGCTGGAACCGCGCAGCAAGGCCTGCACCTGCAAAATCAGCATCACCAACGAAATACCGGTGATGATGTCGGGCATCACCATAGGGGCAGACACCATGCCGGTGAACAAGGTGCTGCCGCGGAAACGCTTGATGCGCGCCAGGGCATAGGCGGCCATAGTGCCAAGCACCACGGCGGCAGCGGAGGAAATAAGGGCGATGCGGATGGAGAGCCAGGTGGCTTCCAAAATTTCGCTGTTATTCAGCAGTGCGCCATACCATTTGGTGGAGAAGCCGCCCCATACCGTAACCAGCTCGGAGCGGTTGAAGGAGTACACCACCAGCACCAGCAGCGGGATATAGAGGAAGGCCAGCCCTAAAAACAGGCAGATGCGCAGAAACCAAGCGAACGATGCAGATTTTCTAGCCACGGCGTGCTCCTTCCAGCTGTTTGGCTTCATGACGGTGGAACAGGCCGATGGGCACCACCAACAGCAGCACCATCACCACGGCCATGGCAGAGGCGAGCGGCCAGTCGTTTTGAGTGAAGAAGGCCTGCCACAGGGCTTTACCGATCATCAGGTGTTCGGGCCCGCCCACCAAATCGGGAATCACAAATTCGCCCACCGCCGGAATAAACACCAGCATGGAGCCGGCGATGATGCCGCTTTTGGAGAGCGGCAGGGTGATGGAGAAAAACGATTTCACCGGCCCGGCGCCCAAATCGGCAGAGGCTTCCAGCAGGCGGTTGTCCAGCTTGAGGAGCTGGGTGTACAGCGGCAGCACCATAAAGGGCAGATAGGTGTACACCATCACGATATTGAGCGAGAAGGCGTTGTAGAACATATCCAGTGGCTGATTAATCCAGCCCCAGCGCAGCAGCAGATTATTGATGATGCCGTTTTGCGAAAGTAGGCCCATCCAGGCATACACGCGCAACAGCAGCGAGGTCCAAAACGGCAACATAATGGCCAAGAGCAGCGGATTGCGCCATTTTTCGCGGCTGCGCGAGATGGCGTAGGCGATGGGGTAGCCGGCCAAGAGGCAAATCAGCGTGGTGGTGATGGCGGTTTTGATGGAGAGCAGGTAGATGTGCACATACAGGTTGCTGCCGGATTTGTCGGCAAAGGGGTTGAGCCCGAGCCACAGCGACGACCAGAAATTATCGAAAATGCCGGTGTAGTTCAGGTAGCTTAGGGAAATGTTCACGCGACCGGCCGCTTCGTCCACCGTGTAGAGCGGGGTGTAGGGAGGAATCGAGGTGGCTTGCTCGGCCAGGCTGATTTTCAACACGAAGAAGAAAGGAATCAGGAAGAGCACCAGCAGCCACAAATAGGGTATGCCGATAACCAGCCCCTGCCCGGGGCTGAGTTTGCGTTTTAAAGCCTGCCATTTCATTTTTCAGGTAGCCTCTCTTGCTTGCCCTGGCCTGAAAGTGCGGTTTCAGGTTTCAGGTAACCTTTTCATGTTCGGCTGCCTTGCCGAACCGGTATGTTGGTGTTCACTGTGTTGCAGCTGCGTTTTAGCTGCGCGGAAACTCGTCTTCCTACGAGAACCTCGGTCCGCTCCGCAGAAACTCGTCTTCCTGCGGAAGCCTCGCTTTCAGGTAGCCTTTAGCGGGTGAGCGGCACGGGCTGGTTGGCCGGCCAGCTCAGATATACGGTTTCGTCCCAAGTGGGCGGCTCTAGGTTGGCCAAATACCAATAAGACGACAGCACCTGGCTTTTCACCATGCGCCCGCTGGGCAGCTGCACATGATAGATGGCGAAGCTGCCCAAATAGGCAACTTCCTTCACCGTGCCGATGGTCCAGTTGTGTTCGCCCACATTGGCCGGCTTTTCCTTGTGCATATTGATGTCTTCCGGGCGGATGCTGACCCACATGGTCTGCTCCTCCGGTCCGGCCACGCTGTGGTCGATGAGGATATTCTGCGCCAGCTCGGGGCAGTCGATTTCGGCATGGTCGGCCTCGTCCACCACCAAATGGCCTTCAAAAATATTGGTTTCGCCAATGAATTCGGCGGTGAAGCGGCTATTGGGGAAGTCGTATACCTCGCGCGGCGTGCCTACTTGTTGCAACTGGCCTTCCGACATGATGGCGATGCGCGTGGCCATGGTCATGGCTTCTTCTTGGTCGTGCGTTACCATGATGCAGGTTACGCCCACCTTCTCCAGCGTATCCACCAATTCCAGCTGGGTTTGCTGGCGCAGGTTTTTATCCAGCGCGCCCAAAGGCTCGTCCAGCAGCAAAAGTTTGGGCTGCTTGGCCAGAGCGCGGGCCAGCGCGATGCGTTGCTGCTGCCCGCCGGAAAGCTGGTGCGGTTTGCGTTTGGCGTATTTGCTCATCTGCACCAGGCGCAGCATTTCCTCTACCCGTTCGGCAATCTGGTCTTTGGGCATTTTGTCCTGCTTCAGGCCGAAGGCGATGTTCTGTTCCACCGTCATGTGCGGGAACAGGGCGTAGCTTTGGAACATCATGTTAATCGGCCTATCATAGGGCGGCAGGCGGGTGATGTCTTGCCCGTCCAAAATAATCTTGCCCTGATCCGGCGTTTCCATACCCGCCAGCATACGCAGCAGCGTGGATTTGCCCGAGCCGGAGCTGCCCAACAGGGCGAAGATTTCGTGTCGGTCGATATCCAAATCGATGTGGTCCACCGCATAATTCTCGCCGTAGGTTTTCACCACGTCTTTGATTTGCAGATAGGGCTTTTGGGGAGGAATATATTTTTCAGACATGGGCACAGGGCTCCGCAGCAGTTGCAAACCGGCTTCCGCACGGGAAGCCGCAGGCGGCAGTTTGTGTCTGCTGGTGCAAAACAGAAAAGAGGCGGCGAATCCAAGGCCGTATCGTTTCTATTTTAAGCAGCGATAAATCACAGACTGCAAAGCGTAATTGTAGGATAGTGCACCGGCAGGGGCAATGAAAAAAACCAAATGCGCCCGCTTTTGGCCGATTCGGCAGGAAAAGTATTGCCGGCTGGGGCAGACCGGTGCAGCAAAAGGCTACCTGAAAGCTATTAGGCCGAGCCAGCAAGCCCTTCCTTTATAGTGGATTAAATCTAAATCAGGACAAGGCGGCGAGCCGTAGACAGTACACACGTTACGGCAAGGCGAGCCAACGCTGTACTGGTTTTTGTTAATTCACTATATCTTTCAGGTAGCCTCAACTCATGTTAAAGACCTCAAGCCAGATAACGCTTCGGTGCGAGCATAGAAAAGGCCACCTGAAATTTCAGCTTCGCGGCAATTCCGCTCTGCTGCGTTTCAGGTAGCCTCTAATTTAAACCGACTTAACTACTACTGCGCTGCTGTGCCGGAAATATCCACGGTAACGCGGCGATCGGGCTGCAGGCAGGCTTTCAGAGCCGCAGTAGCGCGAGTGCCGGTACAAGCCGTGGTAACCGGCTGGCTTTCGCCGGCGCTGGCCACGCTGATGGGGGCTTGTACGCCTTTGCCCTGCAGATAGTTTTTCACTGTTTGGGCACGCTGTAGGCCGAGGTTGTAGTTGTATTGCTCGCTGCCGAGGCGGTCGGTGTGGCCGGTAAGGGCGATGCTGTCGATATAGTCTTGACGGCTAACGAAATTTTCGGCCAGGCGGTCGAGGGTGGCTTTGCCTTCGGGCAACATATCGGCGGCATCCGATTGGTTGAAGCGGAACAGAGCATCAGCCGAAAGGTTGATGCGCTCAACTTGCGGCTCTGCCACAACGGATTGCGCAACGGGCGCTTCTTCGGCACACCAGCGGTGGTGCACGTCGCGGGCGGCGGCTTGGCTGCTCAAACCGGCGGCCAAGGCTGTGAGGAGGAGGGTTTTGTAATCTGATTCATTGTATTCAATCCTTGTTGGGGCTACCTGAAAACTATTCGTTCAAATATTTTCAGGTAGCCTTTGCTGCATCAAACGCTTACTTCCAAGTGTATTTGAAGCCTACGCTGCCACGGTAGCCATGGCGGCTGGTGCTGCCAAAGTTGTGCTGGTAGCGGGCATCGCCGTACACATAGGCGTTGTTGGATACGGGCAGCTGGGCACCAAGGCCAACTTCGCCCCAAGTAGCATTGCGTTTCTCGCGCACGTTGTCTTCACCGATATCTACGCCATGCGGCTTGATAAAGTCGTGCCATACGTTGGCCACGGCATAGAAGGTGTTGGTACGCAGGCTGTGGCTGGGGCCGTTGTAGGCCAAGCGGGCACCGAGGCGGCCGCGCAAGCTGTGCTGCTTGTCTTGGCTAACTTGGCGGATACCGTCGTTGAAATCTTTGAGACCAACGTATTGGTATACCAGTTGTGCCTGCGGCTCAATCAGCCAGCCACCTTGGTTATCGGCATGGCTGCCTAAGGCAAACGGACGGCCAACTTCGGCAGAAAGGGCAGCACCCAAGCCGTTTTGTTTCACGCTGGCGCTGTCGCGATCTTGGTATTTATTACGCAACCAGCTCAGCTGGCCAACCAAGTCGAAGTAGCTGCCGTTGGCGGCATAGTAGGTGTTGCTCAAGCCGAGGCTAACCACATCGGTAGTGCCTTTACCGCTGTAGTGGTCAGGGCTGATGCTGCCGTTTACAGCACGATAGCGGTCGAAGAAATCGGTACTGGCTCGGGTGTAGGCCAGGTAGCCGCCGGTGAGACGGTGGCCGCCTTTATCGTTGCGGTGAACAGCGAAATCGTGGCCGATCTGGAAGCCGCCCATTTTGGTTTCAAAATTGAAGCGTTCTTTGCCATCGCTATCGAGGCGGCTGCCCAGGAGGCGAGTCCAAGTTTGGCCTTTGGCTTGTTCGCCACAACGGGCGCAATCATCCCAAGCCAGGGTTTGGTTCTCGCCACGACGCTCGTGCAGGGTGCCGATGGTGTGGTGGCCAATTTCTTGGTTCACTTGCGGCATCAGCACATAGCCGGCTACGGCAGGCGCATAGATATAGGTCGACGGGCCGGCATTGGGGTCGGCAAACAGCGTCCAGGCGTACACGTTTTTACCGCCGGCAGTGCTCTTCAATACAAGCTGAGCTTGGCCGGCATTGGTGGTGTTAGCCGTACCGGTGAAGATGGCATTGCCGTCAGGCTGGCCTTCTTGCTGATTAGGGGCGTTAGCACTCGGGGTTTCTACAGTAACCACGTCAGACGAGAATTGCTGGGCGTTGGTTTTGCTGATGTTACCGATGATGCCGTTCGGCGTGCTAACCACGGTCGTACCGCTAGCGGTGCCTTTAATGATCAGGTGGTCAGAATCTTTGTCGGCATCGCTGTTCCACAGGGTGTTCACCACCAATTTACCGTTATTGCCGGTGTAGTCACCGTTTACGGTGATGGTTTTGTAGTTGCCCACAGCAGCTGTAGTCGGTGTAGCAAAGGCTACGGTGCCGGCGTTATCCAGGCTGGTTACAGTGGAATTGCCGGTATTATTCCAAGTGGTGCCGTTAGCCAGCTCCACGGAAGAAGTACCTGCCGCCAGCGACATAACACCATTCAGCACTGCGCCATTAGTGGCAACGAGTGAGTTGGTGCCGGCAACTGAGTTAAATACATTGGTAGTACCGGTTACCGTGCCGCCATTAACGTTGATGGTATTGTTGCCAGCATTGGCTCGCAAAACATCACCATTGGCTTTCACTGTTGCGTTGTTCAGGTTGGCCGTGCCGTTATTCAGCGTTTGTACGGCAACGCTATTGGCCCCCTGCAGATCAAGGTTGCCTGAATAGTCCACTGTACCGCTGTTTTGCGCGGTATAGCCGGTTACACCAGCTGCGTTGGTAGTGGTGTTCAGTTCAGAAACCAGTTTGGTTTTGTTATTAGGTGAACTACCGGCAACTGCTTGGTTGTTCAAACCGTGGTTTTTACCATCTGCCACACCAATAGTTGCATTGGTGGCAGTGTCAGCAACATTAGCCGTGCCTTTTAAACTAGCTGCGGCACCGCCGGATACCAAGGCCACCTTAGAGCCGCTGCCAGTCAGGTTATAAGTACCATTATTCACATTAACAGCAGAAGCTTTACCTGCTGCATCAGCGCCATCACTAGCCAAAATCACCGCATCTTTGCCGGATGCAGTAACGGTGAGATCAGTTGCATTAACGGTACCACCGGCATCTGCACGGAACATAGTGGAGTTCTCGGTAGTGATGTCGGTACTGTTGGCCAAGGCAGCTACGTTGGCAACAGCATTGCCACCATTGATGTGGTAAGCAATTTGGTTTTTCGCATTTTGGCTTAAACAAAACCTGGCTAATCGCCATCTCTTGGGAAGCTACACGGGTTTCTTCAAAATATAATGTGGTTTTTAGATACCCATTCTGCCGACCCGCCGGCTTCGGCCTGTACCAAACGAGAGTTTTTTAAAGCAATCAGTGTTTTTACAGTGTTCGGAGTAGTAGTCTCATCTGCCATAGCAGCAGCCGGATCACCTAAGGTGGCAATAATTTTGCTGCCGTTACCATTAGCGGTACCCAAACGCATATCAACGTATATATCATTACCCGTTGATACAGTACTTTGAACATCTGCTGCAGATATGGAACGAATATTATTGTAAACGTTGACTGTTTGGTTGCTGTTAGTAGCAGGATCCGTCACATTAACTGTACGACCCTTTTGGTTAGCGAGCAGGCGTTGGCGCTGATTCAGCTCTGCAATAACGGCGGGGTCAGTAAAGAGCTCGCTTAACTTACCACCTCTAATAGAGCGGTCGTTATTATTACCGGTAATGTTGTTGATATTAGGCGATGTTAAGGTAACAGTATCACCACCGGTTACCAAAGCCTGACCGACTTTATTGTCGTTTGCGGCTGCAGTATAAACACCCATATCGCAGCTGCCGCCACTGGCTACAGCACTACCATTACCACAGGTAGAAGCTGCTGCGGGCAAAGCAGATACGCCAAGACCAACCACTGCAGCAGAAGCAAGCAGTTTGGCGGCAGAATTACTGGAAGACTTCTTCCGGCTAGCGCGCTCCAATTCTGAGCACACCACCCAGGTGCCACGCTCTTCAGAGTACACGATATTATAAATTTTATTTATTAAATTAACTCATTAAGTGCAAATACGCTGACGCATTTGAACATGGTTTCAAATGCCCGCATACCGTTCCGCAAAATAAAAACGGCGGATTCTAGCATATGCAAGCAAGAGAACTAACGAAAACTTACCGCCAATAACAGCAATTGATGGATAAAAGCTACAAAACAGCAATATAGCACATCTCATTGAAACAATTACTCTAAATGGATACTGTTCCTCTATTATCGATGCACAACAACTAGTTTCAGGTAGCCTTCCCCTATCCGAAGGCTACCTGAAACACCCCGCCCAGCCCTGTGTTACCATAACGCCCATCTTTTCACATCACACCATATACCATGCCAACCAAACACATCCTGCTCGGCATCAGCGGCGGCATTGCTGCCTATAAATCCTGCGAACTTGTGCGCCTGCTCAGAAAACAGGGGCACACCGTAAGCGTGGCCATGAGCCGCGCCGCTGCCGGTTTCGTTTCTCCGCAAACCTTCCAAGCCCTGAGCGGGCACACCGTGTGGACGGACGATACTGCCGACTCCGCCGACGGCATGGCGCACATCCGCCTCAGCCGTGAGGCCGATGTGTTCCTTATCGCCCCCGCCAGCGCCAACACCCTGGCCAAAATCGCCCACGGCATGGCCGACAACCTGCTCTCTACCCTGGCTGCCGCCCGCGCCTGTCCGCTGGCCGTTGCCCCTGCCATGAACGTGGAAATGTGGCGCAACCCGGCCAACCTGCGCAACATCGACCAACTGCAAGCCGACGGCATCACCGTGTTCGGCCCCGCCAGCGGCAGCCAGGCCTGCGGCGAAACCGGCGAAGGCCGCATGCTCGAAGCCGCTGAATTGGCCGAACTGCTGCCCGACTTGTGGACACCCAAACTGTTCGCCGGCAAACGCGTATTGCTCACGGCCGGCGCCACCTTTGAAGCCATCGACCCCGTGCGCGGCATCACCAACTTGTCCAGCGGCCGCATGGGCGTGGCGCTAGCGCAGGCCTGCCGTGCTGCCGGGGCGGAAGTGGTGCTGGTGGCCGGGCAGCTTCAGGTAGCCCCGCCTACAGGCATAGCCGTACACCACGCCCACAGCGCCCGTGAAATGCACGAAGCCGTGATGAGGGAAGTAGATAACTGCGATGTGTTTATCAGCGTAGCCGCCGTGGCCGACTACCATGTAGCCAACCGCAGCGCCAAAAAGCTGAAAAAAGACGGCAGCGGCACGCCGCCCGTTATCGAATTGGCCGAAAACCCAGACATCCTCGCCGCCATGGCTCGGCTGCCCAACGCGCCCTTCTGCGTGGGCTTCGCCGCCGAAAGCCACAACGTGCTCGAACACGCCCGCGCCAAACGGCTGCGCAAAGGCGTGCCGCTGATCGTGGCCAACCACGCCGTCAGCGCCATGGGCAGCGGCAACAACCAAGTAACGCTCATCAGCGACTCGGCCGAAACCGCGCTGCCGGAAATGGGCAAACGCGATACCGCCGATGCCATCGTGGCCGAAATTGCCCGGCTGCTGGGAAAGGCTACCTGAAAGCCTGCCCTACTACTGAAACACATTTTTTATAGGTGGTGAGCCACAAATCATGTCTGTAGGCGGAAAGGCAACACAACGCTGCAACCACAAAATAAGCACTTAAACGATACCCTTTTCAGGTAGCCTCACCATCCAGCAGGCTACCTGAAAGCGCAGCTTCAACGAAGTTAAAACGAGGGTTCCTCAGGAGGCCGAGTTTCTGAGAGGCGGACCACGGTTTGACAAAGTGAAAGCTGAGTTACTGCCCAGCTAAAGTGCAGCTGCAACGCAGTTCAAACAAAAAACCGTGCCGCCGGAGTTTTCCGGCGGCACGGTTTTTATTGGACAACGATTACTTACGCAGATTCAGGCGGGTAATCACATCACGGTAGGTGTCCACATCGGTGTTGCGCAGGTAGGCCAACAGGCGGCGGCGGGCGCTCACCATTTTCAACAGGCCGCGGCGGCTGTGGAAATCTTTCGGGTTGGCTTTGAAGTGCGGAGCCAGATCGTTGATGCGGAAAGTCAAGAGAGCGATTTGCACTTCAGAAGAGCCAGTATCGCCTTCTTTGCGCTGGAAATCTTTGATGATTTGCGCTTTTTGTTCTACGGTTAATGCCATAATAAAACTCCAAAAATATAGCCTTGCGGCCGGACAAGCTGGCCGAGCCGGGAAGACCCACGCCAACTCCTATATGCCTGCTAAAACAGGCAGGCGCGGATTATGGCACAAAACCGCTGTCAAAAACAGCCGCATAGGCAAAATCGCACTAAAGATGATGCCGCTGTGCAACCAAAAGGCTACCTGAAAACGAGGCTTCCAAAGAAAGCTGAGTTTTCAGGTAGCCTTTTGCGCAAAAACCAAACTTCCGCTACAACCGCTGCCGCATCTGCTCAAACAAGCAAACGGTGGCCGCCATCGCCACGTTCAGCGATTCGGTTTGTGCCGCCATCGGAATATGTACGAGGCGGCTGGCTGCTGCCAGCATGGTTTCGCTCACGCCCGCGCCTTCGTTGCCAAACAACCAAGCGGCGGATGCGCACAAATCGCAATCGTACAGGTTTACGCTGTTGCGGTGCAGCGCGGTGGCCAACAGTGGCACGCAGCATCGTTCCCGCCACGAGGCCAAATCCGGCTCAACAAATAAGCGCAGCGCGAAATGTGCCCCCATGCCCGCACGCAGCACCTTGGGCGACCACGCATCGGCACAATCGGCAGAAAGCACCACCTGCCCCACGCCCGCTGCCGCCGCGCTGCGCAGAATCGTGCCGATATTACCCGGGTCTTGAATACGCTCCAGCACCACGCAATCGGCCTCGGCATCAAACGGTTCGGTGGGCGGCAGCGCAATCAGCGCGGTGATTTCTTCGGCATCGGTGAGGCTGGTGATTTTCTGCAAGGCCGCGCCCGCCGTCTGCACCACCCGTTCGGATGGCAGCTGCGAGAGCAACTGCACGGTTTCCGGCTGCTGCATTTTGCTGGCCGGCACATAAGCTTGCAGCACCTGCCCGCCGGCCTGCAAATAGGCGGCGAGCAAATGCACCCCTTCCAGCACGGCCTGCCCGCTCTCGCGGCGCGCACGGGCGCTGCGCAACAGTCTGGCCAGATGTTTGAGCGCAGGGTTTTGGGCGGATTCGATGGTGTTCATGGCGGCGGATTATATAGCAGGGCAAGGTAATTTTGCTTTTCAGGCAGCCTTTCGACACACAAACCAAAGGCTACCTGAAAACGAGGGTTCCGTAGGAAGACGAGTTTCTGCAAAGCTAAAGCGCAGCTTCAACGAAGTTAAAACTGCTTTCCCATTTTTCAGGTAGCCTCTTTTCATGACACATCAATCTTGTAATCTTCCGGCGCAATCCATTTAAGCTTATTCACAAACAGCCAATCCACCGCAAACGCCCCGGCCACGGGCACAATCACAAACACCAGCAGCGACACCGCCAGCTGCCCCGCGCCCCAGCCGGCGAGTTTCAAATGGTTCACCGGCCCGATGAGGCCGCTGATGCCAAAGCCCGCACTAAATTCCGTGCCTTGGATGCGAAACAGCGAAGCCAGCACCCCGGCCAATGCGGCATTGAGCATAATCGGCAGCAAGAGCTTGGGTTTGGCCACGATATTGGGCATCGAAAGCTTGGGCGAGCCCACAAAATGCGCCGCGCAAGTGCCCAATGGGTTTACCCGCCGCCCGGCCACGGCCAACGAAAACGCACAGGCGCAAATACCCAAATTGGCCGCACCCGAGCCCACCCCGGCCAAGTGGATTGCCGTGGCAATGCCCACAGACGACACCGGCGACACAATCAGGCAGGCAAACGCGATGGCAATCAACACCGCCATCAGCGTTTGCTCCAGCGTGAGCAGGTGGGCAATCCACGAGCCCAGCAGCTGCGAAAAGGCGATGAAATACGGAAACGCCAGCCGCCCCAGCGCGCCCGCCACAAACAGGCTCACCACAGGCACCACCAAAATCGCATAGCCGCGCACCTTGCCGCGCAGCAGCACAATCAGGCCGGCGGCAATGCCGGCAGTGAACACCATGGTGAAAATATCGCCCGTGCCCTTGAGCTGGATAATGCCGTCGGCAAAACGCACCGCTCCGCCGGCCGCCATGGTGGCCAGCCCCACCGAAATCGATTCAATCGGCGTGAATTTAAACATATAGCCGATGGCCACGCCCACGGCGATGCCGACCATGGCGTTGGTGGCGCCGATCATCTGCGTAAGCATGCCCAGCGGCTCGCAATACGGCGTGAGCGCCTTAAACAGCTCGCCCAACAGCGCACCCGGCACCAGGGCGACCACAATGCCTAAGGCCGAGCCGTTGAGCAGGTGCATCATGAAGGATTTGGGGGTGAGTTTTTCCACGATTCCGCTCCTGTTTGTTGTATTAAGATAGTTGGCTTGACTATAGACCCGCTGCTAAAAGATCGTCAATTTGGTGGGGACTATTTTCAGGTAGCCTTTGATTAGGGTAAAAGAAACAGTGCCCACAGCAGGAGAAGTGGCCAAATTGATAGGCCACAGCATAACTTGTTTGGTGCCAGTTAGCTTGCTGCGTCATTCCTGCAAGGCCTCCCCTACCCTAACAAACTAGATGCCCAACACATAAAAAGGCACACCGCTTTGGCGGTGTGCTTGAAGTTTTCAGGTAGCCCTAAGATGGGGGAAAGGCTACCTGAAAATGGCAGACTTCATGGCAAACAGCTTAGGCGACTTGCCGCCATTTCTGCTGTTGCTGCTCACGGTGGTAGTGCCGCAGTGCGTGTTCTTTGCGACGACCGCTGCTGAATGCGGATACGCGTTTCAGGTAGCCGATGACACGGGTGCCGTAGTCGATGTCGTGCGACCCACAGGTAGAACAGGCGTGCAGGGTGCGTTTGTCGATGTGGCCGCAGCCGTTGCAGATGGTGATGCGTACGTTCACGCAGAAGTAGTTGCAGCCGGTTTGTGCGGCAATGTCCAAGAGCGAGCGGTAGCCAGATTCGGGCAGGGCTTCGTCGAGGTTCAGGTGTAGTGCGGAGCCGCCATCAAGCCAGTCCACCAGCTCTTTGCCGTGCAGCAGGAATTTATCGAGCGCATTAATTTCTTCGTCTTCGACGACGTAGAAATAGGAGTTGTAGCAGTCGCGGCTGACTTTGTAGCCGTCGGCTTTGTCCCATTTGGCGTTTTTCACGCCGAGGTTTTCGGCGGGGACAAACTCGGTGTTGAACTTCACACCGTAGTGCTTGCTGGCGGCTTGGTTGGCTTCGAATATGGTTTTCAGACGGCCTTGGACGAAGTTGATGTAATCGTCGTTATAGCCGACTTTGATGCCTTGCGATTCGGCTGCTTCCGCCATGCCGTTGATACCGATGGTGAGGAACTGTTTGTCCAAAGTGATGAAGCCTGCATCGTAAACGGGCAGCATTCCGGCGGCTTGGTATTCTTCCATCAGTTTGCGGTAGGCGTATTGGTATTTGTGGATTTTGGCGACTTCGGCAGCAAGGTCACGCCCATCTTGTTCCAGCCGGTTCATATTGATGGTGATGACGTTGATGGAACCGGTCGCCACGCCACCTGCGCCGAGGGTGTAGCTGAAGGTGCGGTCTTCGATGGCGTTGCGCAGGCGGCAGCAGGAAGCCAAGGAGTCGGGATTATCGGAAAGATAGACGAAGAAGGAATTGCCTTCCGCCAACTCTTTCGCCATTTCGTCGGCGAACACGGTATCTTTGCATTTGCCGCCGTCGGTCAACATCGCAGCGGTCACGACGGGAAAGGTCAAAACGGCTTTAGTGCGCTCTTGATTGAACCATTTGAGGAAGAAGTTTTGCAGCTTCGCCACGCTCGCCCACACCGGTTTGCTGAAATCGGGGAAGACGAAATCGCCGAACATCGCATCAAAATAGTATTGATCGTAAACGGAAATATTCCAGAATACGCTCTGATAGCCGCGCGCGGCGGCGGGCTGGTTGATGCTGTACACCACCTGCTGCATGTGGTTGGCGATTTCTTTGCCGTGGGTTTCCAAATAATCGTCGCCGTAGTCTTTACGGGCGAAGTAGTCGAAATAGGTCAGAAATTCCACCGTCGCCACCGCGCCGGCAAACTGCGCGCTGATGGCAAACACCAGGTTGATAAACGAGCCGCAAAACGAAGCCAGATGCTGCGGCGCTTTGGATTCGCCGCCGAGTTTGCTTAAGCCGTCAAGCAGGAAGGGATACAGCGTGGCCGACACGCAATAGGGTTTCAGGCTGGTTTCATCGTGCACATAGATTTCATGTGCTTCGATTTGGCGGATGTATTCGTCGGCTACGGATTGATCGAACACTTCGGCAATTTTGCGCGACACCTGGGCGCGGTTAATCTGCACGAAAAAGTCTTTCATCAGCTCGGCTTCCATCGTAGCAATATTTTTCTGCGTTACGTTGGCGTTGGCGTCCATTTTCGAACCGTCCGCCGCGTTTTGCGCACCAATGTAATCTTGCATGAATTGCAGTTTGCCGTTTAACTGTTCGGGATGCAGCCGAATCATGTGTACTCTCCTGGTTTGATGTGAAGTTTAGCGTGGGATGCCACTATCGGTGATAAGCCTGCGTTCAGGCCGGTTGGAAAAGCGCGCCCTCGGCAGCCGGTTGCGGGGCAGGCTCCAAGGGGATGATTTTGGGGCGGGAGGCGAGCGTGTCTTTCACAAACAGATGGTTCAGCACTGCTCCACTGCGCAGGTCGATAAAGCGCTGGTTGGTATGCGGGCTGTCGAGACCGCCGAGTTCCATTTTCCAGCGGCCGGTTTTGAGATAGGTAAGCTGCGGGATGATGGCGATGGAAGTGCGCTCCAGTTCGTCTTGCTCCAGGCCGGTATAGAGGCAGGTGTTCAGCCCAGCTTCTCGCACCTGTGCCAGCAGCGGCAGCAGTTTTTCAGGTAGCCACTCGCCGCCCATAAACAGCACGCAGCTAATTAGCCCGCGATAACGTTCCAAGCGGCTTTGCAAGTATTCGGTAGTCAGTTCGCTGCCCAAACAGCCCTTCCAACTGTCGGCACTATGGCAGCCTTTGCAGCGCAACGGGCAGCCGGAAAACAGAAACGCCAGCGACACTTCGCCCGGCACTTCCTGCCAAACGATTTGCTCACGGGTAAAATTCAGCGTTTCCATAGCCCTATCCTTAAAAATACAACATATAGTGCACAAAATATTTTCAAACACTATATGTTGTGGTGAATTGTCGTGCTTTACCGGGGAAAACGCAAGCAGCTTTGCCGTTAAATCAGGTTAATTGCGAATGATTATTAAATGAAAATGGGCTTTAACGCACGGGAAGATTTTCGCACCGACAAGGGTTTGCACCCGCTCATCACTTCGGGGAAACCGAATTTTTCCGCTCCTGCTACGAACACACAGTTTGACTTAACGCAAAGTGCATATGGTTTGCAGCAGGCAGGGAAAAGGCTACCTGAAAGAGAAGCTTCAAGCTAAGCCAAACGATGCAAAGCAGCGTTGCTGAGAAACCAAACTTTCAGGTAGCCTTTGATGCATTAGCCAAAATACACATACCCGAGCAAATTAGTTGGAAAATTTAACGCAATTAGGCATAATGCCGCAAAATTTTGCATATAACGGATGAACACTCTTCTGCTACAGCGTTAGCACGCCTTGTAGCGAAAGCGCAGTCCTTCGTTATCAGCCTTTTAGCAAAATTTCTTTCTCCTCCAACAAAAGGAAACAACCCATGAAAAAACTCGCTCTGCTGCCAATTTTGGCCGCCCTCTCCCTACCCGCTTTTGCTGCCGACAGTTATCTCACCGGCCAAGCATCCAGCCACACCGAAACCATCAAAAATGAAGACCCTGCCGCACAGCAGCTGTTTCAGCGCAGCATCCGCCTCGAAGAAGGCCAAAGCAACACCACCACACTGGATGTGAAAGCCGGTCAGGTATACACCGTGTTTGCCGACTGCTCCGTAAACTGCTCTAACATCAAATTCAGCGTTACCCAAGGCCGCACCACCCTATTCCGTAAAAACCGCGGCGACGGCTCCCGCTTCACCTGGCAAGCCGAGCGCGATGGCCGCGTGGAACTCAACACCGAAATGGCTGAATGCTCACGCAACCGCTGCCGCTCCATGCTGCAAGTATTTAGCGGCGGCAAAGTAGGCAACAGCGACAACACAGGCCCGTCCTTGGCAGCCTTACAAAAAATCATCCGAGAAGAACAACAAGGTATCGATAAAAATGTCCGCGAACTGCCCCTGATTAGCGGCCAGCTCGCCGACAGCCAAAACCGCAGCGTGGACGTTGAGCTCACTGCCGGCAAATACTACAACGTATTCGGCCGCTGTGACCAAGCCTGCGAAGACTTCGACCTCACCCTCAGAGCCAACGGCAAAACCATCGCCTCCGACACCGATGGCGACGGCGAACCCCTGCTGAACTTCAAAGCAGAGCAAGGCGGCCGCCACCAGCTCAACATCAGCATGGAAGACTGCGACAACGACACCTGCGCCTACTCCGTGCAAGTGTTTGAAAGCAGCACCGACACCGATCCCTCCCTGCTGCGCGCGCAACGAAGCAATGTGGAGATCGTAGAAAGCCACGACCCGGCCGCCCGCGTATTCCTCCTGCGCCAGCAACGCCTTGCCGCCGGCCAGAGCCACACCGAGCAAGTTAACCTCACCGCCGGCAAAGCCTACACCTTCTACGGCGACTGCGACGACAACTGCTCCGATATCGACCTTACCGTACGCCTCAATGGCCGCGTGGTAAAACAAGACGTATTGGGCGACAGCGTGCCCCTGTTCAGCTACCGCCCCGCCCGCAGCGGCCGCTACAGCGTTACCCTGCCTATGAAAGCATGCTCAACCGCCACCTGCGCCGCCAGCATCCACATCTTTGAAGGCACCAAAATGGTGTACGACAACAACGGCCGCCGCCTTTAACAAACTAAGCCGTTAGTAATCACAAGCAAAGGCTACCTGAAAGCGCAACGCAGCGAAGTTTCTGCGAAGCCAAGCTTTCAGGTAGCCTTTTAGATTGCACTCAACAGTTACCCTCGGGCACCCATAGTTAAAGCACTTATTGCTTCATACCGAGCAGCGAGCCGCCGTAGTATGGCAAAGCTTGCCGATACAGTATGCAGAAATAAGCGCTTTAACTATGGCCATACCGATACAAATATCATCAACAGGCTACCTGAAAATCCAAACAAACACTTTTCAGGTAGCCTTCCTGCCGTGCAAACAGCAAACAAAATAAAGCGCATACTGTTTCCAATATGCGCTTCTTCCTTACCAGACTTATTTCAAACTGCCTACCATATCGGCAGGACGTACCCAGTCGTCAAACTGTTCGGCGGTCAAGAGACCGGATTTCACGGCTTCTTCACGCAGGGTGGTGCCGTTTTTGTGAGCGGCTTTGGCGATTTTGGCAGCGTTTTCGTAGCCGATTTTGGTGTTCAGCGCGGTAACCAGCATCAGGGAGTTGTCGAGCTGCTGTTTGATGCGCGGCAGGTTGGGCTCAATGCCGGCTGCGCAGTGTTCGTCAAACGAGATGCAGGCATCAGCCAAGAGCTGCGCAGATTGCAGGAAGTTGGCAGCCATCACAGGCTTGAACACGTTGAGCTGGAACTGGCCCTGCGTGCCGGAGAAGGAAATGGCGGTATCGTTACCCAACACTTGGGCGCACACCATGGTGAGGGCTTCACATTGGGTGGGGTTAACTTTGCCGGGCATGATGGAGGAGCCGGGCTCATTCTCGGGAATCAGAATTTCACCGATACCGGAGCGCGGACCGGAAGCCAACAAGCGAATATCGTTGGCGATTTTATACAGCGACACAGCCAACTGTTTCAATGCGCCGTGGGTTTCCACAATGGCATCATGCGTGGCCAATGCTTCGAATTTGTTCGGTGCGGTAACGAAAGGCAGACCGGTGAATTTGGCGATATAGGAGGCTACCTGAACATCGTAGCCTTTGGGCGTGTTCAAGCCGGTGCCCACAGCGGTGCCACCTAAAGCGAGCTCGGCCAGATGCGGCAGGGTGTTCTCCAAGGCGCGAATGCCGTAGGCAAGCTGGGCGGCATAGGCGGAAAACTCTTGGCCAAGGGTGAGCGGCGTAGCATCCATCAGATGAGTACGGCCGATTTTCACCACATCGGCAAATGCCTCGGCTTTGGCAGCCAAGGTTTTTTGCAGTCGTTTAACGGCGGGCAGGGTGTGCTGCACTACTTTTTGGTAAGCAGCAATGTGCATGGCGGTGGGATAGGTGTCGTTGGAAGACTGGGATTTGTTTACGTCGTCATTGGGGTGGATAACACTTTTCTCACCCAGTTTGCCGCCGTTCAACACGTGGGCGCGGTTGGAAATGACTTCGTTCAAATTCATGTTGGATTGGGTGCCGGAGCCGGTTTGCCAAATCACCAGCGGAAACTCTTCATCCAGCTTGTGCGCCAAAATTTCGTCGCAGGCGGCGGCAATCAGGTCGCGCTTCTCAGCAGGCAAGACACCCAAGTCGGCATTGGCAAAAGCGGCTGCTTTTTTCAAATAGGCAAAGGCTTCAATAATTTCATGCGGCATAGAAGCAGCCGGGCCGATTTTGAAGTTGTTGCGTGAGCGCTCGGTTTGTGCGCCCCAATACCGGTTGGCCGGCACCTTTACTTCCCCCATGGTATCTTTTTCAATGCGAAATTCCATCATGCAACTCCTGAAGTTTGTTAAATGTCTAAGTTAAAACCAACTGGCTATAGCTGCTTCCAATAGCAGCGTAACCAAGCGGGCAGCCTTTGCATCATATTAATTTGAAAATACTATATAAAAAGTAGTCCAACCTATTATCGGCCACGGCGAATATACCATAAAACCAAGCAGTTTTTCACGGCGGCAATATACGGAATATTACAATCAGAAATGCTAAAACCCCTCTGCCTTTCAGCAGAGGGGTTTAAATTATAAATGGCGCGGTGGACGGGACTCGAACCCGCGACCACCGGCGTGACAGGCCGGTACTCTAACCAACTGAGCTACCACCGCGCGCAAAAAAATGGTGGGTGATGACGGAGTCGAACCGCCGACATTCTGCTTGTAAGGCAGACGCTCTACCAACTGAGCTAATCACCCATGTTTCGTGCACAGCACTAGAAGATGCGAATTAAACCAAACTCTCCACATCATTGCAAGCATTATCTTGCAAAAAACTTACGTTAAAATATCAACACTCTGTTATAAAAGTGAAAAAACTTTTATAAATTTCTCTCTCAAACCGTCAGAAATCTCTCAGCATGCGCAGTTTGCGCTATAATAAATAGTTTACTTTACTACTCGCCATGGCTTTATGAACGCCGTTATCCGTACCCGACAAGCCAACCCCGAAGCCGAACAAGCCCTTCTGGCCGCAGGCACTCCGCCCTTGTTGGCACGTTTGTTTGCAGCCCGCAATGTCCGCTCCCCCGCCGAACTACATAACCATTTAGCCAGCTTGCTGCCCTATCAATCGCTGAAAAATATTGATGCCGCCGCCGAACGGTTGGCTCACGCCATCCGGGAGCAAGAGCGAATTTTAATTGTGGCTGACTACGATGCCGACGGCGCCACAGCCTGTGCGGTGGGCATTTTAGGCTTGCGCCGCATGGGTGCACGAGTGGAGTTTTTAGTACCAGACCGTTTTAAACACGGCTACGGCCTCACCCCGCAATTGGCCGAGTTGGCTGTCGAACGAGGCACTCAACTGCTGTTAACCGTAGATAACGGTATTTCCAGCACTACCGGTGTAGCCCGTGCCCAAGCATTGGGCATGGACGTGATCATTACCGACCACCACTTGCCGGGCGACACGCTACCTGAATGCATCATCGTTAACCCCAATCAACCAGGATGCACGTTTGCCAGCAAGAATCTGGCCGGCGTAGGCGTAATCTTCTATGTATTAACTGCCCTGCGCGCCCTGCTGCGCACCCAACAATGGTTCAACCCGCAAAGGCTACCTGAACCCAATTTGGCTGAGCTTTTAGACTTGGTGGCACTGGGCACTGTGGCCGATGTGGTGACATTGGATTACAACAATCGAATCTTGGTTAGCCAAGGGCTAAAACGAATGCAGATTGGCAAAACCCGTCCTGGTATTCGGGCTCTTTTTCAGGTGGCCAAGCGTGATATGCGGCAGGCCAAACCGTTTGACTTGGGCTTTGCCATCGACCCGCGCATCAACGCTGCCGGCCGCTTAGAAAACATGGAAATTGGTATTGCCTGCCTGCTGGCCGAAGACCTGGCCACCGCCACCGAACTAGCCGAACAGCTAAACGAACTGAACCGTGCGCGGCAGGAAATCGAACAAAACATGCTGCAGGAAGCCCTTGCCCTGGCCGATCAAATTATCGTTGGCAACAGCCTGAGCATTACTGCTTTTCATCCCAATTGGCATCAAGGCGTGGTTGGCATCGTGGCCGGTCGGCTCAAAGATCGCTTCCACCGTCCCACCATCGTATTCGCCCCCACAGGCAATGGTGAACTGCGCGGCTCCGGCCGTTCTATTCCCTCATTGCATCTGCGCGATGCCATCGACTTAGTGGCCAAACGCCATCCCGAGCTAATTCTAAAATTCGGTGGCCACGCCATGGCAGCCGGCCTCAGCATCCGTGAGCAGGATTTCCCACACTTCCAGCAGGCTTTTGAAAGTGTACTAACCGAACTGCTGGATCAAGACGCACTCACCCGAACCTTCCTCACCGACGGCAGCCTGACCCCGGAAGAAATTTCCCTGCACACTGCCGAAACACTATCCAACCAGGTATGGGGGCAAGGTTTTCAGCAGCCATGTTTCCACAACCAATTTGAAGTATTGTGGCAACGGGTAGTAGGTAACGGTCACAAAAAAGCCGGCCTAAACTGCGATGGACACACTGTGGAAGCCCTGTTCTTCCGCTGTACCGAAGAGCTCCCGGCCAAAATCCACACGGTATACCGCCCCATTGCCAACCAATGGCGCAACCAATATGAATTGCAACTGCACATCGACCACTGGGAAGCAGGCTAATCATTCCACACAGCCAAAATTCTTATCTATATCTCTTTCACACACCACCATATCCAGCTAGCCACAGGAAATAACTACTTTTCCCATAAACGATGCATTCTTACCATGATTTAACTTATAATCACATCTTAACTATAATAGTGTAAAAGCATTCTTACCAAATGCGGGCTTTACGGGCGACATCCTAAAAGCAAATATCCGCCCGAAATTTTAAAATCCGTTCTACTTTACTCAGGCAAATATATGAGCATCGGACTATTGCGCATCCTGTTTCAAAACAAACTGATTGAGCAGGATCAGGTTGAAAAATACCGAGAAAAAGTTAATCAAAACAAAAATATCATTCCCATGCTAGCTGAGGCTGGCATTATCAAGCAGGCAGATTTGGCACTGCTTCTAGCCAAGCTGTTCCACTATCCGATTTTGGATTTGTCCCTCTACTCCCGCAGTATGATGGTGCCGGACGTGCTCAATGACAGCCAGATGACCGAGCACCGCTGTATCCCCTTATTCAAGCGTGGGCAAAAACTGTTTTTAGGTGTCTCAGACCCTACTTTGTTGCAAACATACCAAAAACTTGTTTTCCCCAGCGGCCTGATTGTCGACCTGATTTTGGTAAACGATGAACAACTAGACCGCCTACTGGAGTTCGCCAGCCAAACATCTACGGCTATTTTGGATGAGATCTCTGCTGACACAACCGGTCTGACCGCACCAGCAGCGCTTAAAATAGATGATGATGAAGAAGACGGTCCAATTGCCAAATTCATCTACAAAGTGCTGTCTGATGCCCTCAACACCGGTGCATCCGATATTCATTTCGAATTCTACGAAGAAATGGCGCGTATCCGTTTCCGTACCGATGGCCAGCTGCGCGAAGTGGTACAACCTCCACTAAATATTCGTGGACAAATTGCCTCACGTATCAAGGTGATGTCCAAAATGGATATTTCCGAAAAGCGCGTTCCGCAAGACGGCCGTATCCAGCTTCAGTTCAATAAAAACCAAAAACCCATCGACTTCCGTGTGAATACGTTGCCCACACTGTTCGGCGAAAAAATTGTAATGCGTATTTTGAACTCGGATGCCGCCACGCTGAATATCAACCAACTGGGTTTCGAACCTTTCCAAAAAGAATTGCTGTTGGAAGCCATCCACCGTCCGTACGGCATGGTGCTGGTAACTGGTCCGACCGGTTCGGGTAAAACCGTGTCGCTGTATACCTGCCTCAACATTTTGAATACCGATAGCGTAAACATCTCCACCGCCGAAGACCCAGCTGAGATTAACTTGCCCGGTATCAATCAGGTAAACGTAAACGATAAACAGGGCATGACATTTGCTGCAGCATTGAAAGCATTCCTGCGTCAAGACCCGGATATCATCATGGTGGGTGAGATTCGCGACTTGGAAACTGCCGATATCGCCATTAAAGCTGCGCAAACCGGTCACATGGTGTTCTCTACCCTACACACAAATAATGCTCCAGCCACGCTATCCCGTATGTTGAACATGGGGGTAGCACCGTTCAATATCGCCAGCTCGGTTAATCTGATTATGGCTCAGCGTTTGGTGCGTCGACTGTGCACCTGCAAACAACCGATCGAGCGTCCGCCAGCCGAGGCTTTGCTGAAAGTCGGCTTCACCGAAGAAGACTTAGCCAAGGACGACTGGCAGCTATACCGTCAGGTGGGTTGCGACCGTTGCAAAGGCAAAGGTTTCAAAGGCCGAGCCGGTGTATATGAAATCATGCCGGTTACTGATGCTATGCAGAAAATCATCATCAATAACGGCACCGAGGTGGATATTGCCGAGCAAGCCTATGCCGACGGGCTGGTGGACTTACGCCGAGCCGGCATTTTGAAAGCAATGCAAGGCATTACTACCTTAGAAGAAATTCTTGCCACCACTAACGACTAGTGAAGTCCGTTCATTTAAAAGGGAATCATCATGGCTACAAACAAACGAAACCAATCCAATAAAAAAGTGGCGGGAGTGAGCTACGAATTTGAAGGCCGGCACATGGAGTCCGAGCAAATCGTCCGTGGCGAAGTAGTCGCCAAAGACGAACAGGATGCCCGTGCCAAACTTGCCCGCCGCCGCGTTAAGGTTATCAGCCTACATAAAAAGAAAAAAGTTCGTGAAAAGAAAATTACCCAGGGCGACATTACTGTATTCACCCGCCAGTTGGCCACCATGATGAAAGCTGGCCTACCAGTCATGCAGGCATTTGATATTGTAGCAAAAGGCCACTCTAATGCCGCCATGACCAAGCTCTTAATGGAAGTACGTAACGACATCGAGCAAGGTACATCCATGGCCAATGCCTTCCGCAAACACCCCAAATATTTTGATGCCTTTTATTGCAACTTGGTGGATGCGGGTGAGGCAGGTGGTGTACTAGAAAGCTTGCTTGACAAACTGGCTGTGTATAAAGAGAAAACCCTTGCCATCAAGAAAAAAATTAAAAGTGCATTAACCTATCCGATTGCCGTAGTAGTGGTAGCTATCGTATTGGTTATGATCATGATGATGTTCGTATTGCCCGAATTCAAAAAAGTATATGACGGTATGAATGCCCCTATGCCGGCACTAACTCAATTCATGATGGGTATTTCCGATTTCATGGTAGCTTGGGGCTGGTTAGTTATTATCATCATGATTGCCGCTGTTGCCGGATTTATTCAGTGGCATAAACGCTCCCCTGACTTGCAAAAACGGGTTGATGGCATGCTGCTCAAAATGCCTATCTTCGGTAATATTGTAGAAAAAGGTACAATTGCTCGCTGGGCTCGTACCACCGCTACCTTGTTTACTGCCGGCGTTCCGTTGGTAGAGGCACTAGATTCTGTAGGTGGTGCTTCCGGCAACATCATTTACGAAGAAGCCACTAGAAGCATTAGAAATCAAGTTAATCAAGGTACTTCGTTAACTACCGCCATGAGCTCAACCGACCTATTCCCCAATATGGTCTTGCAAATGACCTCAATTGGTGAAGAATCTGGTGCACTGGATGATATGCTCAATAAAGCTGCCGAGTTCTATGAAGAAGAAGTAGACAATGCCGTAGCCACACTATCTTCTCTGATGGAACCGATTATTATGGTGGTATTAGGTAGTATCATCGGTGTGATTCTGGTTGCCATGTATCTGCCCTTGTTCAACTTGGGTAACGTGGTTGGCTAACCTATCCATATCCATTAACCATCCATCTTATCTTTCAGGTAGCCTGCCACAGGCTACCTGAAAACATACCTACACCACGCCTATGACCAATCTTGATCCCGAAATCTACATCCCCTTCGCCATCCTGCTCGGCCTGCTGGTGGGCAGCTTTCTCAACGTAGTTATCTACCGCCTGCCGGTCATGCTCGAGAAACAATGGCGCATCGCGGCCAAACAGCATCTCGAACTGCCGCTGGACGAAGAAGACCAAAAACAGTTCAACATCAGCACCCCGCCCTCGCGCTGCCCCAAATGCGGCAGCCCGGTAAAACCGTGGCAGAACATCCCCATCATCAGCTACCTGCTGCTGCGTGGTCGATGCCATAGCTGCCGCACCCCCATCGGCTGGCGTTACCCCGCCGTCGAGCTGCTCACCGGCATCCTTTTTGGCATCGTCGCCTGGCGCTACGGCTACACTTGGCTCACCCTTGGCGGCCTCGTGTTCACCGCCGTGCTGGTTGCCCTCACCTTTATCGATGCCGACACCCAGCTCTTGCCCGACCAGCTCACCCTGCCCCTGATTTGGCTCGGCCTGCTGTTCAACTGGCAAGTCGGCTTCGTCAGCTTGCCATCAGCACTGCTCGGCGCCGTGGTTGGCTATTTGAGCCTTTGGCTGCTGTTCCACCTGTTCAAACTCATCACCGGCAAGGAGGGCATGGGCTATGGCGACTTCAAACTGCTCGCCGCACTGGGTGCCTGGCTCGGCGTTAGTACCCTACCCGTTATTGTTTTCGTGGCCGCCTTGGTCGGTCTCGTTGCTGCCCTGATAATGCGTGCCGCCAAAGGCCAGCCCATTGCCTTCGGCCCCGCGCTCGCCATTGCCGGCTGGCTGGTTTTCGCTGCCAACAGCTATATCCTACAAGGCATCCAATGGTGGCTGCACAAATCCGGATTCATCTGATATGACCGCCTGGGTCGGCCTCACCGGCGGCATCGGCAGCGGCAAATCCACCGCTGCCCGCCTGTTTGCCCAACACGGCGTGCCGCTGATTGATGCCGATGCCGTCTCCCGCGTCCTCACCGCAAACGACGGAGCTGCCCTCCCTGCCATCCGTGCTGCCTTCGGTGAGGCCGTATTCGATTTTTCAGGTAGCCTCAAGCGCGATGCTCTGCGCCAACTCGTTTTCCAATCCCCCGAAGCTAAAGCCAAGCTTGAAAGCATCCTCCACCCGCTGATCCTCACCGAAATTCGCGCGCGCCAACAGCAATACCCCCAAGCCACCTACGGCATCATCGAAATCCCCCTGCTTGCCGAGCAACCTGTTTTTCAAAGCATTCTCCAGCGTATTCTCGTTATCGATTGCAGCGAAGAAACACAAATCCGCCGCACCATTGAACGCAGCGGCCTTACCCGTGATATGATTAACGGCATTCTCGCCGCCCAGGCCAGCCGCCAACAGCGCCGCAGCATTGCCGACGACCTCATCAGCAACGAAGCCGGCCTACCCGAGCTTGCCGCCGCCGTGGAGCGGCAACACCTTATTTACCAACAATTATTCGGTAGTTGAACCATGTCCGCCATCATCACCTTCGAACACCCCCTGTCCGAACGCATCCGCAACTTCCTGCGCCTCGAGCACCTCTTTTCCCGCTTCAACGCCACCGTCAGCCACCCAGAGCCTTGGGCACACCACGCCGCCCTCGGCACCCTGTTCGAAATCATGGATTGCGCCTCCCGCGCCGAACTCAAGCTCGACATCCTGCAAGAGCTCGAACGTCAACGCCAGCAGATTTCCCAGGCCGAACGCGAGCAATACGACTCCACCCCCGAGCAAGACGACCTCTATCAAGCCACCCAAAATCTGCAAGAAGTACAGCAAAAATTCGGCCAACACCTGCGTGAAAACGAATGGCTCATGGGCGTAAAGCAGCGCATGCTCGTATCCGGCGGCACCAGCCCCTTCGACCTCCCCTCTTATCACTACTGGCTGCAACTACCCTTTGAGCAGCGCGTGGCCGACCTCGGCTGCTGGATTCGCTCCCTCACCCCCACCGGCGACGCCATCTCCCTGCTGCTGCGCATCCTGCGCCGCAACAGCATCCGCCTCGAATGCCTCGCCCGCCAAGGCAACTATCAAAACACCAAGCTCGGCAACAACATCCACATGCTCACCGTAGATGTGGCCCAATCCCATCACACCCTGCCCGAGATTTCCGCCAACAAATACTTCACCCACATCCGCTTCACCCAAGCCACCCAAGACAGTCCGCGCGGAAAACAGATCGACACCGACATCCCCTTCCAGCTCAAAATGTGCAGCTTCGACCCCATCACCGACAAACCATGACCCAGCCCACCGTACCCTGCCCTACCTGCCAGAAGCCCGTACCCTGGAACGAAAACAGCCCCTACCGCCCCTTCTGCAGCCAACGCTGCAAAATGATCGACCTGGGCACCTGGGCCGACGAAAGCTACCGCATTCCCAGCCAGGAAGAGGCTCCGCCCCAAATTGGCGACCATGAATAATCAACAGAGGCTACCTGAAACCCCAATCCCGCTTTCAGGTAGTCTCAATCTATAATGGATTAACAAAAATCAGGACAAGGCGGCGAGCCGCAGACAGTACACATAGTACGGCAAGGCGAGACAACGCTGTACTGGTTTTTGTTAATTCACTATATCCACACCCCACACCATGAACACCGCCACCATCCACAGCATCGACCACGAAGGCCGCGGCGTAGCCCGCATCCACGGCAAAACCACCTTCATCACCGGCGCCCTGCCCCAAGAAACCGTTGCCTACCAAATCACCCGCAGCAAAAAACACCTCGACGAAGCCCAAGCCACCCGCATCCTCACCCCCTCCCCCTACCGCACCACCCCCGCCTGTCCCCACTACAGCCAATGCGGCGGCTGTACCCTCCAACACGTCCACAGCAACGTTCAGGTAGCCTACAAACAACGCATCCTCGAAGACCAACTCCAACGCCTCGGCAAAGTCCGCCCCCAATACCTCCTGCCCCCCATCTACGGACAAGCCTGGGGCTACCGCCACCGCGCCCGCCTCAGCGCCCACCACAGCCAAGGCCGCACCATCCTCGGCTTCCAAAGCCGCAGCAGCCACCGCATTGTCGACATCCGACAATGCCCCATCCTCGCCCCCCGGCTTGCCAGCCAACTGGGCAACACCCGCGCCCTGCTGCAGCAGCTAAACCGCCTGCACACCCCCATCCGCACCATCGAACTGCACCACAGCCCCGCCGCCAACAGCCTTACCCTACACATCGAACACCTTCCCAAAGCCGCCCGCGTCCACCTCATCCAACACGCCCAAAGCCTGCCCGCCAACTGGCACATCTGGCTGCAAACCCCACACCAGCCCGCCCAACCCCTCCTGCCAGACAGCCCCCAACTCAGCTACAGCCTGCCCGAATACGCCCTCACCCTACCCTACCGCCCCGGCGACTTCACCCAAGTCAACCCCGCCGCCAACGCCCTGCTCGTTGCCCGCGCCATACAGCTGCTGCAACCACAACCCGGCGAACGCATCGCCGACCTTTTCTGCGGCCTCGGCAACTTCAGCCTCCCCATTGCCGCCGCCGGCGCACAAGTGATCGGCATCGAAGGCTCGCCCGCGCTCACCGAGCGTGCCGGCCAAAACGCCCGCCTCAACCACCTCGACGAACGCGCCCAGTTCCAAAGCGCCGACCTCTTCCAAACCACCGAACACACCGTTGCCGGCTGGGGCTATTTCGATAAAATCCTGCTTGACCCGCCCCGAAGCGGCGCCTATGCCCTGGTCCAAGCCCTGCACGCCCCCTATCTCCCCCGCCGCATCGTGTACGTCTCCTGCAACCCCGCCACCTTCGCCCGCGATGCCGCCGTACTCGTGAGCAAAGGCTACCGCTTCCGAAACGCCGGCATCGTCAACATGTTCCCCCAAACCGCCCACGTCGAAACAGTCGGCTGCTTCGACTTGGAATAGCCTCCGTACCCGCTATAGCAGACTAAAATGCGCATAAAGCAAGGCGGCGAGCCAACGCACCAGCATTCTGATCATTCCCATAAAAAGGCTACCTGAAACTTTAACTGCGCAGAAACCTCAATGCGCCACGTTTTAGCCACGCAGAAACTTCGCTGCGCTACGTTTTCAGGTAGCCTTTCCCTTTCCTCCCCACACCCTCAAACGTGTACAATACACCCCATTTCGACACCCAACCCAATCACACCATGCAACCCTACCTCCACCTCATGCAGCACATCCTCAGCCACGGCACCGACAAATCCGACCGCACCGGCACCGGCACCCGTTCCATATTCGGCCACCAAATGCGCTTCGATCTCGCCCAAGGCTTTCCCCTGCTCACCACCAAAAAGCTCCACCTGCGCTCCATCATCCACGAGCTGCTCTGGTTTCTCAAAGGCGACACCAACATCCGCTACCTGAAAGAAAACAACGTCTCCATCTGGGACGAATGGGCCGACGAAAACGGCGACCTCGGCCCCGTATACGGCTACCAATGGCGCTCCTGGCCCGCCCCCGACGGCCGGCATATCGACCAAATCGCCAACGTTGTCGAGCAAATCAAACGCAATCCCGACAGCCGCCGCCTCATCGTATCCGCCTGGAACCCCGCCCTTGTCGACGAAATGGCGCTGCCCCCGTGCCATGCCCTGTTTCAATTTTACGTGGCCGAAGGCCGCCTCTCCTGCCAGCTCTACCAGCGCAGCGCCGACGTCTTCCTCGGCGTGCCCTTCAACATCGCCAGCTATGCCCTGCTCACCATGATGACGGCGCAAGTGTGCGGCCTCGCGCCCGGCGAGTTCATCCACACCTTCGGCGATGCCCACCTCTACAGCAACCACTTCGAGCAAGCCCGCCTCCAGCTCACCCGCGAGCCGCGAGCCCTGCCGCAAATGCAGCTCAACCAAGAAGTGAGAAACCTGTTCGATTTCCGCTTTGAAGACTTCGAACTGCAGAACTACGACCCGTACCCGCACATCAAAGCGCCAGTGGCGATATAGTATTAGCAGCAATCAAAAAGGCTACCTGAAAATTTTCAGGTAGCCTTTCCCTATCCCTTCCGACTTACGATGCACACTCCTCCCACACCGCTTCGCCGTCTTCGCCGAACAAATGCAGGCGCAGGCGGCTATCGGGCAGGGTTTCGATTCGCAGGCGGCCGCTGCTGCTGTGGGCTGCTCCGGCGCGGGTGAGGTGTTGGCGGGTGTAGGCGATGCTGCTGCGGTCGGTGTAGCGGCCGAGCAGGAAACCTTTGCGGATGCCGCCGCCTTGGTATTCCGCCCACACGGTGTCGCCGTCTTGGCGGAAGCGGCAGCGTTCGGGCGTTTCGCCTGCATGGCCTGCTTCGGCGGGTTGGAACGCTTTGCCGTCGAGGTTGAACGGGGCTTGGTCGGCAGCGGCGGGGGCGGGGCTTTGGCGGAAATAGAGCAGCAGGTCGCGGAAAACGTCGGGGTCTTTCACGAAGGTCATTTCGCCGCCCTGCGGAAAATGGTAGTCGAGCAGGCGGGACACCCAGAAACGGATACAGCCGGCGCGGTGGGCGATGGGCAGGTAGGCCTGTTCGGCGGGAGTGAGGGGGCGCACGCTTTGATAGCCGCGCATAAAGGCTTGCTGCAACTGCGGGTCGATACGGTTGTCGGCCAGGCGCGCCCAGTCATTTACGGCGATGGCGAGGTCGTACATGAAGCTGCCGTTGCAGGCGTAGTAGAAATCGATGAAGCCGGCTACCTGAATGCCGTCGAGCAACACGTTGTCTTTGAACAGGTCGGCATGGATGATGCCGTGGGGCAGGTGGCTGTCGGGGTGGGCGGCGAGAAAGGCGATTTCGTCTTGCAGCAGTGCGGCATCTTCGCTGCTCAGGCAAGGCAGCAGGCGGCGGCTTTCGGCTTCCCACCAGGCGGCATGGCGCGGGTTGGGCATGCTTTGGCCGAAACTCTGCCCGGCAATGTGCATCTTGGCGAGCATGGCGCCGGTGTGGAAGCATTGGGCGACTTCGGGCACGGCGGTGTCGCGGCCGTTGAGGAAGGTGGCGAGGCAGGCGGGTTTGCCGGCAAGCGTACTGTCGAAGCGCCCGTCGCGGCGGGGAATGGGCGCAGGGCAGGCCACGCCGTTGCGGCTGAGGTGCTGGCTCAGATCCATGAAAAAGGGCAGCTCTTCGCGGGTGAGCACTTCAAAGATGGTGAGCACATAGCGGCCGCGGTCGGTGTCGAGGAAGTAGTTGCTGTTGGTCACGCCTTGGGCAATGCCTTGCAGCGACACGAAGCTCCCTAAATCGTAGTCTTCTAAAAACTGGCGGATTTCTTGATCGGAAACGCTGGTGTAAACAGACATGGCGGGCATCGCGGCAAAGTGGTTGAGGAATGGGCATTCTAGCAAATGAAACAGCAGGCAGGCTACCTGAAAGCGCAAGCTTCGCCATCCGTCAAAAACCGTATGCTTCGGCAAAAATAATATCGCAATAATTGCTAGCCGCCAGCCGTAAAACAAGCGAAACCCGGCGCTGCCAAACTACGCCATCCACCCTGCCCACGCTGCTTTCAGGTAGCCTCTGTTTAAGCAAGCCAATCTAAGTGAGAGTTATAATGTAATATTATTTAAATCAATAAGTTATTTTGCCTTTAAGCCTTGACTACCAGCTTGAAAAAAGTGCACACTCACGATTGAGTAGTCCCCCTAATCAACTAATTAGCACAAGGATCATAGCCATGAAAATGAAAGCAGCAGTTGTTACCCCCCAATGCGACGGTAACGTAGAAATCGTTGAGCGCGACATCCCTGCCGTGGGCGCGGGCGAAGCGCTGGTGGAAGTGGAATACTGCGGCGTGTGCCACACCGACTTGCACGTGGCTGCCGGCGACTACGGTAAAAAACCCGGCCGCGTGCTCGGCCACGAAGGCATCGGCATCGTGAAGCAGATTGCCCCCGATGTAACCACCCTGAAAGTGGGCGACCGCGTGAGCATTGCCTGGCTGTTTGCCAGCTGCGGCCACTGCGAATACTGCATCACCGGCCGCGAAACCTTCTGCCGCAGCGTGCTGAACGCCGGCTACACTGCCGACGGCGGCATGGCCACCCACTGCGTGGTGAAAGCCGATTATGCGGTGAAAGTGCCGGAAGGCCTCGATCCCGCCCAGGCCAGTAGCATCACCTGCGCCGGCGTAACCACCTATAAAGCCATCAAAGTGGCCGGCGCTGCGCCCGGTCAGTGGATTGCCATCTACGGCGCCGGCGGTTTGGGCAACCTGGCCGTGCAATACGCCAAGAAAGTATTCGGCGCACACGTGATCGCCGTGGACATCAACGACGACAAACTGGCACTGGCCAAAGAATCCGGCGCTGATTTGATCGTGAATCCGGCCAAAGAAGACGCCGCTAAGTTCATTCAAGAGAAAACCGGCGGCGCACACTCTGCCGTGGTAACTGCCGTTTCCCGCGCTGCATTCAATTCCGCCGTGGATTGCGTGCGCGCTTGCGGCCGCGTGGTAGCTGTTGGCCTGCCGCCCGAAACCATGGATTTGTCGATTCCGCGCCTAGTGCTGGACGGCATCGAAGTGGTCGGCTCTCTGGTGGGCACACGCAAAGACTTGGAAGAAGCCTTCCAATTCGGCGCCGAAGGCATCGTGGTGCCCGTGGTGCAGCTGCGCCAACTGGACGAAGCCAACACCATTTTCCAAGAAATGCGCGACGGCAAAATCCAAGGCCGTATGGTTATCGACATGAAAGCTTGCGGTTGCCATCACTAAGCCTTAGGCTGTAAACAAACAGGCCGCTCCTAATCGGAGCGGCCTGTTTTGCGGATGAGGCTACCTGAAACCTTGGAGCTTGCTGTGCTGCGTTTAAACTTCGTTGTCGCACACGTTTTCAGGTAGCCTTTTCCTTGGCCTATTTATTCCACATAGTGCACCCCTTGCGCCGCTTCCCTACGCCTCAACCACTTCGGCACAAACACCGCCGCCAAAGTAGCCGCCACCACCAGCACAATCCCCAACCACGACAGCGCCGAAATCTGCCCGCCCAAAATCAGCACCGCCAGCCACGCCCCGAAAATCGGCCCCAGTGCCGACAAAATGCCTGAAAAGTTTGCCGATACTGTTTTCATCCCGATATTCCACAAATTGTAGGCCAGCCAGCTGCAGCACACCCCCAAATACACCAGCCCCAGCGTGCCGCGCCAATTCCAATCGATATGCAGGCTGTCGGCCAGCGTCAAACTGGCCGGCAGGCACAGCAGCGGCGCTACCGCCATCGTTATCGAAGTAAACGCCTGCACACCCACCTTTTCAATCATCTTCTGCGAAGGGCGCAATACCGCAAAAAATACCGTATTGCCCAGCATCACCAGCGTGCAGCCCCAAAGGCTGATTTCCCCGCTGCTCTTGCCGCCCGCAATCAGCAGCGCCACCCCGGCAAACGCCGCCACCCCGCACAGCCACACAAACCAATGCGCCCGGTCGCGGAAAAAGAAGTGGCCGATAAACACCGTTAAAATCGGGCTCAAACCGATAATCGTGGTGGCGCTGGCTGCCGACGTATATTTCACCCCCACAAACTCCGGTATCATCACCATCACATAATTCAAAAGGGGCTGTACTAGATTAGCAGTTATGCTAGGCTACGAAAATGCAGATAACCAATTGTAAATTAGGCAAGAGAGTTCAAAAGAAACTACTTGAATTTTTTGTGCTCCAAGTTACCGCCCGTTCCGCTGCCGATATTTTGGGTATCCATCCCAATTCGGCAGCACTGTTCTACCGTAAAATCCGCACGGTTATCAACTATCACTTGGCCTTGGCTGCCGATGAGGTTTTTGAGGGCTCTGTCGAGTTGGACGAAAGCTATTTCGGCGGACGGCGTAAAGGCAGACGTGGTCGCGGTGCGGCAGGAAAAGTGGTTGTCTTCGGCATTCTGAAACGCAACGGACGGGTCTATACCGTTGTGGTGGATACTCACGCCCGCGGCCTTGGAAGATCGGGTTTTGTATTTTCAGGTAGCCTCTTTCACCGCATCCGGCACACGCCCGCTCAATGCCCAGCTACGGTCATCTGTTCGAGCAGCAGGGAGCCGGTTTTGTGGGCGCTGCGTTTGAGGGCGTCGTTGGCGGCGCCGGCGATGTTGGGCAGCATGTCTTGCAGGCGGCTGGCGATGGTGATTTCCTGCACGGGATAGGCGATTTGGCCGTTTTCCACCCAGAAGCCGGCAGCGCCGCGCGAGTAGTCGCCGGTGAGGGTGTTGACGCCTTGGCCCATGAGCTCGGTAACGAGCAGGCCGCTGCCCATTTCGCGCAGGAGCTCGGCCTGGCTTTGGTGGGTGTGGCTGAGGATGAGGTTGTGGGCGCCGCCGGCGTTGGCGGTGGTGGGCAGGTCGAGTTTGCGGGCGCTGTAGCTGCTGAGGAAGTAGCCTTGGATGATGCCGTTTTCAATCACGAAGCGGGGGCGGGTAGCGACACCTTCGGCATCGAAGGCGGTGCTGGCCAGCGCTTTGGGCAGGTGCGGCTCTTCGCGCAGGCTGAGGGCGGCGGGGAGAATTTGGCGGCCGATGCTGTCTTGCAGGAAGCTGGTTTGGCGGTAGAGCGCGCCGCCGCTGAGTGCGCCGGCGAGGTGGCCGATAAGGCTACCTGAAACGGTGGCATCGAACAGCACGGGGTAGCTGCCGGTGGGCAGGCTTTTGGCACCGAGGCGCTGCACGGCGCGGCGGGCGGCGGTTTGGCCGATGTGTTCGGGCGAGTCCAAATCGGCGCTGCTGCGGGCGAGATCGTACCAATAATCGCGCTGCATGCCGCTGCCGCTGCCGGCTACCACGCTGCAAGACAGGCTGTGGCGGCTGCTGCGTTGGTGTTGCATAAAGCCGTGGCTGTTGCCGTACACATATTGATAATGGCCGGTTTGGATGTGGGCGCCTTCGGAATTGGTGATGCGGGAATCGGCGGCGCGGGCGGCGGCTTCGCTGCGGCGGGCGAGCTCGGCGGCTTCGGCGGTGCTCAGCGGCCATTCGTGGTAGCTTTGCAAATCGGGAAATTCGGTAGCCATCAGGGAGGCTTCGGCCAGGCCGGCGCAGGGGTCTTCGGCGGTGTAGCGGGCAATATCGAGCGCGGCGCGCACGGTATCGGCAATGGCGGCTGGGGAGAAATCGGCGGTGCTGGCGCGGCCTTTGCGACGGCCCACATACACGGTGAGGTCGAGCGATTTGTCTTGCTGGTATTCGATGTGCTCGATTTCCTGCAGCCGCACCTGCACGGATTGGCCGATGGATTCGCTCACATCGGCTTCGGCCGCGGTGGCGCCGCCGGCTTTGGCCAGCTCGATGGCTTGGGCGCAAACATCGCGCAGGGTTTGCTCGCTGTGGTTAAACATGGTGGTGTGCCCGTATCAAATGAAAACGCCGTATTGTACCTGAGCCGATGCTAAATTTTCAGGTAGCCTGACGGCGGGGCTATAATGCGCCTGTTTTTTCTTAACGGCCTATCCAACCATGCCCACTCCTTTCGATATAGTCTTCTTCGGCGGCACCGGCGACCTCGTGATGCGCAAGCTGCTGCCCGCCCTCTATCAAGCCCACGCCGCCGGCACGCTGCACCCGGGCGGCCGCATTATCGGCCTCGGCCGCCGCGATTTAGGGCGGGAAGGCTACCTGAAAAAAGTAGAGAAATCTGCCCGGCCGCATATTCCCAACCTCGAAGCTGAAACGTGGCACACCTTCTGCCAACGCATCAACTATCTGCCCGTAGACGCCGAAAACGCCGAACAATTCCACCACCTCGCCGCCCTGCTCGGCGCCGAAGCCGGGCAAAACAGCCGCGTCCTGGTGATTTACCTTTCTACCGCGCCGCACTATTTCATGCCCATCTGCCGCCATCTGGCCGCCGCCGGGCTGAACCGCCCCGCAACCCGCATCGTGCTGGAAAAACCGCTCGGCCACGACCTGGCCTCCGCGCAAAGCATCAACACCGCCGTGGCCGCCTTCTTCCGCGAAGAGCAGATCTACCGCATCGATCATTATCTAGGCAAAGAGCCCGTGCAAAACCTGCTCGCCCTGCGCTTTGCCAACCGCCTGTTCGAGCCATTGTGGTGTGCCGCCCAAATCCGCGCCGTGGAAATCACCATTGCCGAAGAGCTCGGCGTGGAAAAACGCGGCGAGTTCTACGACCAAACCGGCGCCCTGCGCGATATGCTGCAAAACCACCTGTTGCAGCTTTTGTGTTTCACCGCCATGGAGCCACCGCTCTCACTCGGCGACAGCGACGTGCGCAACGCCAAGCTCAACGTCTTGCGCGCACTCAAGCCCTTCAACGCCTACAGCGTGCGCGCCGACGTGGTGCGCGGCCAATACACCGCCGGCCAAATCCGGGGCGAAAACGTGTGCGGCTACCGCGAAGAAGCCAATGTATCCCCGCAAAGCCTTACCGAAACCTTCATCGCCCTGCGCGCCGAAATCGACAACCCGCGCTGGCGCGGCGTGCCGTTCCTACTGCGCAGCGGCAAACGCATGGCCGGGCGGCTGGCCGAAATCGTGCTCCATTTCTGGCCGGAGGCCCATCCCGTATTCGGCTGCGGCGGCTCGCCCAACCGCATCAGCGTGCGTCTGCAGCCGCAGGAATCCGTGAAGCTGTTCCTGCAAATGAAAGCCCCCGGCACCAGCCTGTGCGTGCACGAAGCCGCACTGGATTTGGACTTGCTCAAAATCTTCCCCGAACGTCGTGCCGACGCTTATGAGCGCCTGCTGCTCGACGCGATAGACGGCAAACTCGCCCTCTTCATGCGCAGCGACGAACTCGAAGCCGCCTGGCACTGGCTCCAACCCGTGCTCGACGACTGGGCGACACGCCAGCCCGAGCCTCAGTCCTACTCCGCCGGCAGCCATGCTCCCGAAGCCGCCATCGAAATGGCTGCCGCCTGCGGCGTGGATTGGCGTAATCGCTAGAGCCAAAGGCTACCTGAAAACGAAATATCGAAAATAGACAGTTTTCAGGTAGCCTAAATGTGGAAATCAACAGCGTTGTTTACACTTTCGGCTTTTGCTTGAAGACCTGGTTGAGCATCTATCCGGCATCGTCAAGAATGTCGATAGACACGGGAAAACCGCTCTGTTCTTGATAATGACGGATATCTGCCTAAGAATCATTCAAGCAAAAACAAAAGCTATCCGCCGTAGAAAAAGTGTAAGCAACGCGACGATTTCCTACACCTTGTGGATGTGGTGTTTATGACACGTTATTGCAGCCAAGTTCGACAGATCAAAAATTTCACGGAAAGCTTTGTATTAAGCCATTTTCAGACAAATTGGAATATCTTATTTAGAGCAGTGTTTCTATTAAAAAAAACGTATCTTTTGCTCATTTGATTTAACTGCTGGTTTTAGTGGTTTTACCAGGTGGCGATTATGCCTATAATGCACCAAAAATTAAGGTTGAGATCTTCGCAAATTCTACAGTTTTGCTAAGGTTTCCGTTTCGGTTTGGTTGCCGCCAGGCAGCCTGGTTGGGAGAAATAGAGCATGAGTACACCGAATCCAAACCCTTCAACCGCGGCCACTCCTGCTGCCACGCAGGCCAACAAAAACAAAATCCGCCGCAACCTGAAAACCCGTCATCTCTCGATGATCGCCATCGGTGGCAGCATCGGCACCGGCCTGTTTATGGCCAGCGGCAGCGCCATCCATATGGCGGGCCCGGGCGGCGCATTGGTGGCTTATGCCGCCATCGGCCTGATGGTGTATTTCCTGATGACTTCCTTGGGCGAAATGGCGACCCATCTGCCGGTGTCCGGCTCGTTTTCCACTTATGCCGCCAAGTTTGTTGATCCCTCGTTGGGTTATGCTTTGGGCTGGAATTATTGGTTTAGCTGGGTCATCACCGTAGCAGTAGACATTTCTATTTCAGCCTTGGTAATCACGTATTGGGAACCGATGCGCTTTATGCCGCCTTGGGGCTGGAGCCTGCTGTTTTTCGGGTTGATTGTGCTGCTGAATTTATTATCAGTAGAAGCTTTCGGCGAATCGGAATATTGGTTTTCGCTGGTTAAGGTGATTACGGTTGTCGTCTTCCTCGGGGTGGGCATGCTGACGATTTTCGGTATTCTTGGTGGCGACTATGTGGGGGTGACCAACTTTACCGTGGGCGACGCGCCGTTTTTGGGCGATGGTTTTTCAGGTAGCTTCTTAACCATGCTGGGCGTGTTCCTGATTGCCGGTTTCTCGTTTCAGGGCACCGAGCTGATCGGCATCACTGCCGGTGAATCGGAAAACCCGAAAGAGAGCATCCCGAAAGCCGTGAAGCAGGTGTTTTGGCGTATCCTGATTTTCTACATTCTGGCTATTTTGGTGATCGGCCTGCTGATTCCCTATACCAGCCCGGAGTTGTTGGGCGCGGAAAGCGTGGAAGAAATTGCCAAATCGCCGTTTACACTAGTATTTGAACGCGCCGGCTTGGCCATGGCGGCAGCGGTGATGAATGCGGTCATCCTCACTTCTATTCTCTCTGCCGGCAATTCAGGCATGTATGCTTCGGCTCGTATGCTGTATGCCATGGGCAAAAGCGGTATGGCGTTTAAAGGTTTTCGCAAGGTAAACCGTTTCGGCGTGCCGATGCGGGCGGTGTTGGCCACCGCGGTGGTGGTGATGGCGCTGTTTCTCATCGAGATTTTTAACGACGGCGCGTATCAGTATATTGTGGCGGCCTCCGGCCTCACTGGCTTCATTGCCTGGTTGGGCATCGCCATCAGCCACTACCGTTTCCGCCGCGCCTATATCGCCCAAGGCTTCGAGTTGAAAGACTTGGATTACCGTGCCAAATGGTTCCCCTTCGGTCCGCTGATTGCGCTGGTGCTGTGTGTGTTGGTGATTTTGGGTCAGGATACTCAGCTGGTGATGCATGGCGACGTGGATTGGGAACGAATTGTAGTAACCTATATGGGCCTGCCCGTGTTCTTCGGTTTCTACCTCTATCACAAACTGCGCTATCGCACTCGGCTGATTCCGCTGGAAGAAGTGGATTTGGGTGATGAAGAAGACGAGGATGAGGAAGACGAATAGTTCCCTGCTTAGAGACGGAAGGCTACCTGAAAATATTTTTCAGGTAGCCTTTAACGTTTCATCAGCAAGCAACACAGCAAGGCAAGCCAAGATAGCAGGAAGAAATAGTTGCTTTAACTCTAACAGATTGCCTCAGCTAAATCTTTCACTCCCCACCAGCACGAATATCTTGCAAGATCCGCCTTGCTTCATCATCTCCTTGGGTCACAGCTTTTTCAAACCATCCAATAGCTACCGCACGGTTAGGCAACACACCCTCCACTCCCCGATAATAAATCTTGCCTAACATCACTTGTGCATCTTGGTTCCCCTGTGCCGCCGCTTGCTCGAACCAGCGCATGGCTGTATGGATATCCGACCGCACACCCAATCCTTCGAGGTACATTCTGCCGAGATTAAACGCCCCTGCACTTTCACCCTGCGCCTCCGCCCGCTCAAACCATTGTTTGGCCAGTGCATAATTTTGAGGCTTCCCCACTCCCTCCAAATACATCAAACCTAAACTATTTTGTGACACCGGATAACCTCGTAGTGCCGCCTGTTCATCCAGCTCTACCGAACGCCGATCATCCCGCTCTCCCCCCAACCCATGCCGGTACATACCTGCCAGAAACATCATAGCTGGCGGCATCCCGCGCATGACAGCCTTTTCAAACCACTGCCTAGCCCGAACATAATCCGGCCTGCCAGATTCAGGCTGGTAATACATTAACCCCAAATGATATGGTGCAACTATATGCCCCTGCGATGATGCTGCCTCATACCATTTCCGCGCCAACGCAGCATTCCGCTCCACACCCAACCCATGCTCATAAGCCATACCCAAAGTAAATTGGGCATTCATATCGCTTCGCTCAGCCTGTTGCTGCAACATAACCACGCCCGAGTTTCCGCTTGCTGTTGAAACCTCCTCACTTATCCATCCATCCGCCCAAGCAAAACCATTTACTACCAATAACGCCAACATACAAATTACCTTCTTCATTATGCCTCCTTAAAATGTAATGCACACGATCTCTGCACAGCCCACAAATCAGCACCTCTAATTTTTCGGCATAAGTAACAAAAAAGGTGCTAAAGCCCCCCACGCAAGCCTTATCCTGCA